>CALRJJ020000024.1:0-16206 GCA_943367505.1 Flavobacterium psychrophilum
TGGGCGGCCAGTGGTGACGCCAACTTCGGCCCATGGCTTGCCTGTCTGGCGAAGCATTTCGCCTTCTTCGCCGTCTTGCTCCGTAGGGAATGGACCTTCACCAACACGAGTCATAAATGCTTTTGAGATGCCGATGACGCGGTCGATGATTGTAGGGCCGATACCAGCACCGATACAGGCCCCGCCTGCTGTTGGGCTAGAGCTTGTCACGAATGGATAACTACCGTGATCGAGGTCGAGCATTGTGCCCTGAGCGCCTTCAAAAAGAATGTTCTTCTTGTTGTTGACTGCTTCAAAGATCAATTGCGATGTGTCGCAAACGTATTTGCGCATTTGTTCGCCATAAGAGGCGTACTCTTCCAAAATTTCGTCTGTATTGAACGGTGGGTGATTATACATACGCTCTAGAAGCAGGTTCTTGCGCGGTACCATCCACTCTAATTTTTCTTTGAGCACTTCGCGGTCGAGCAAGTCTTCCATGCGGATGCCGGAGCGAGCGCACTTGTCTGCATAGGTTGGTCCGATACCACGCTTGGTGGTACCAATTTTGTTATCGCCACGGCTTTCTTCTTCAGCTGCATCTAGAGCCAAGTGGTAGGGCATGGTGACGTGGGCTGAAGCCGAAACTTTTAAGCGAGAGTCATCGAGGCCGCGATCAGTCAAAGACTTTACTTCGCTTATGAACGCCTTGGGGTCGATTACCATGCCAGGTCCGAGCACACAGATCTTACCGGGATACAGAATTCCGGAAGGAATCAGGTGGAATTTGTAGGTTTCTTTTCCTACCACCACAGTGTGACCAGCGTTGGCCCCACCCTGGTAGCGCACTACGATATCGGCATTATTGGCCAAAAGGTCTGTTACTTTTGCCTTACCTTCATCTCCGAACTGCGCTCCGACGACAACTACGTTAGCCAAGGGTTACTCTCCAGAAAGCCAAGTGAAATGGTCAGCAAAGAATTGCTTTGCGCGCCTTCCTCTTGAGTAAACCTTAATAAAAGGAATCTTCGCCAGACGGGCTTTCGCAAAAGGGCACAGGGACCTGATCTCAGTAGTCAGCACTTTCCCATGCACGTTTTTTTTGACCGGAGATAGTGTATTCGACTCGCCAAGAGCTGTCAATTTTTTCGGGGTCAATACACGTTAATATTACTTACATGCAAAACCTCTTCTCTGCCGATTTGACTGAAAGACAAGCTGTGGCTACTAGATTGCTGGCCAACGGCATTGAACAGGGGCGCCTGGCTCATGCTCTACTTCTCACCGGACGCGCTCACCAAGACAAGTGGTTGATTGCCAGGCAGCTGGCCGCTCATCTCAATTGCAGCAGAGAAGACAAGCTTACTCAGGGTGCTTGTATGCTGCCCTGGCAGGAGAGTTGTGTAGACGAAGACGGCTCGGCCTTGACCGAGCTTGCCGAACCGGTTTTGAAAGGTCTGGCGAATGCCTGTCAGAATTGCCGCTGGCTTTTCCAGGACGAGCATCCCAAGGCCTGGTTTGTGCTCTCGGCTGAGGCCGGCAAGAGCGGCAAGATACCAGTTGAGGCTGCCCGCAATCTTTCTGAGGAGCTGGCACGCACCTCTAATTATGTCCGGGTTGTAATTGTCGAAGAAGCCAATGAAGCTGCGTTCCATAGACCAGCGGCTAATGCCCTTTTGAAGACAATTGAAGAGCCAAAGTCACCCTCTCTATTTCTATTATTTAGTCAAACTTCAGATGACGTGCTTACTACAATCGTCAGTCGCTGCCAGGTTGTGCCGCTAAACAATCGTATTGAGGAGAATGTGGGGCCGATTTCTCAGATAGTAGGTTTGTCGGCAGGGAGCCATTTGGCGACCAAAGGCTTGCAAAGAAAAGGCGATACTATTCTGCAGGAACTGACCGAGAAGCTTGGTAGTCATGCCTTTGTGCAGAAACTCCGGGCCGGTAGTAAAGATGCCCTGGCCTTGTCAGCAGCTCTGCAGCTTTTGATTGACGATGATTATGAGCCGGATGCCATCATTGATTCGTTGGTTGCTCTTGAGCTGAAAGCAATTGGAGCCGCTAAACTGAGTCAGTCGCGCAGCAGTTCTTACCTGACTAAGCTGCTTAAATTGAGTGAGGATGCAAAGCGTCAAATTGATCAATATGTGTCAAAGAAGGGTGTTTGTGAATCTTTTGTTTTAACTTGGCTCGATTTGAGGCAAAATTTTAATAGCCATTAGTATTGAGAAGCGATCTGTTAAAGACCACAGGAAGTTCGAGGCTTATGTTTAAGAAGAAGAGTGACGCTGTTAAACCTGGAAAAGGCAGTGGCCCAAAGCCCGCAGATAGCAATCCCGCTAACAATTTAGGGGCTGCCGAGCCACCTCAGGCTCCAGTCGAAGCCAATATTCCGCCTGAAAACAGTGAACCTGGGCGGTCGCATAACAACCTCAAGGCTTCTTTTTCTAGTATGCCAGCGGCTGGCTCAGAGGCAGAACAGGCTGCCAAGGCCGCCAGCGGGAAGGTCAGCAGCAAGATTAGTATCGTTTTTGATGTGCTCTTACCTATTGTTGTAGCTACTGTGTGCTGCGGTGCTTTTGTTAGCACAGGCAAACTGGCGAAAGATAAAACCGGAATTTATGGCTTGTCCGCTGAACAACAAGACTTAGAAGTGAAGGATAAGTCTATTGCTGCTGAGTCTGTCATGGCTGAAATCAATAAGCTTGAACCACTTAAACTGCTTTCCCGTGGTGAAGTCGGCCCGGCCATAGAAGCGGCTAAAGCTCTTGTCGCCAAGAAACCCAATGATACAAGGGCCTTGATGGCGGCTGGGATGGTTTTGGTTGAGGCGGGCAGCAAGGCTGATAAAGAACTGGGCATAGGTTATTGCAATAAGGCTTTTGAGCAAGCTAAGTACAGCGCCTATATTCGTTTACTTTATGGGCGACAATTGGCCATTATGCATCGCGACGACGATGCCATAGCCGTATACGAGAAAATAATTGAACTTTTCCCTTCTACTTGGTCTACTCCTCATAAAGAACTGGCCAATCTTTATATGCGTACAAACAGTTCAGCAAAGGCCGTTACAGAGCTTACTGCCTTGCTTAAGTCTGATAACTCAGATCCTGGTGTGCAAAGAGAGTTGGGTCTTGCCTTGGCCCAAGACGGCAAGCAACAAGAGGGCTTCGAAGAATTTCAAAAAGGCTTTACTCGCGAAAAAGACATACTTGGTTATCCCTATGCCGTTAAGGACATCGTCGAATCGCATGCTGGTATCGTATCTAGTGCTTTGAAGGATACTGAAAAACGCTACCAGAAAAACCCTGAGGATCTCAAAACGCTGCTTACCTTAGCGCGTTTGTATATTGCTAGCAATCGCTTTAAAGATGCTCGCGACATTGCCAATCAGGCTATTAAGTTAAGAGAAGTAGATCCAGAAGTGCATGAAGTCATGTCTGAAATCATGTGCAATCAAAACCAGTCGCAGTCAGGCTATGATGAGTTCAGAGCGGCTGCCTCATATATCCATATGAAACAGTAGGCTCTTGCTTTCTAGTGCCTTGAGGTTTTATTTGCGACCGTTCGCTGCAGTTTCTCTTTCGAGCTTAGCTAACTGCTCATAGAGTTCTTTCTCTTTTTCGCTAATTTCTGTTGGAATGGCAATCTTGGTTCGTACCAGCTGATCTCCGCGGGTGCTGGCTCCAAGAGTTGGTAGGCCTTTTCCTTTTAGGCGCAATAGTCTGCCGTTCTGACTACCTGCTGGTACTCGTATTTTTACTGCACCTTCGATAGTAGTCACAACCGCCTCAGAACCAATCACGGCCTGCGCTGGAGTAATTTCTAGTTCGCAAATCAAGTTGTCGCCGTCTATGGTGTAGTAATTGTGCGGCTTAGCTTTGACGCGCAGGTATAAGTCACCTTTTTGTGTGCCACCGGCCATGGTGGCGCCTTCGCCAGCGACTCTGACTTTTTTTCCTGGTCTTACACCGGCCGGGATTTTTACTTCAATGGTTTTTGGTTTACCACCAGGAGTGCTAACTTGTAGCGTCCGTCTGGCTCCTTGAGCTAGCTCTTCTACAGTCAATTCGATCTCAGCTTCTTGATCTAAGCTGCGCTTGCGACCAGCTTGGGCTTGCTGCTGTTGTTGTTGTTGTCTAACTGGTCCGCCAGCGGCAGCACCGCCACCAAAAGTTTGGCCAAAGAGGCTATCGAAAAAGTCGGAGAAGGCACTGTTGCCGCGCAAATCGCCAAAATTGCCAAAGTCAAAACTGAAGCTGCCATCGTTGGCACCAGATTGTTGGGGCGGCGGCCTGAAATTGTCTCCGGCCTTCCAATCGGCACCAAGCATGTCATAGCGTTTTCGCTTCTCTGGGTCTTTCAAAACCTCGTAAGCTTCGATTAGTTCTTTGAATTTCTCTTCCGCAGAAGGGTCATTCTTATTGGCATCAGGGTGCGTTTTTCTTGCCAGCTTGCGATAGGCTGCTTTGATATCAGCATCAGTGGCCTTACGGTCGACGCCCAGAACTTGATAATAGTCTTTGTACTTGACCAACTTAGTGTCTCGATGCCTTAGAAATAACTTGCTTAGGCAACTATTATAGCCACGTCAACGGCAATGATAATGGAGAAGTCGCCAATAAACTTGTGTATGGTACTTGCAGTAGCGATATTGCTTCAGAGTGCTCGACTGCTCGGTGTGCAGCTGTGCTCACCGGCGTGGGAACGCCAATCATGGGAATTCCGCCGATCCAGGGAATAGCACCCAGGCTCATGAAGGGGCCAATATTGAAATTAGTCCTGATGACATACTCGTAGATCTTGTTGGTCGGATCGTAGGCAGCAGTCATTTTAGTATTTGGGCCGTATTCCTTTACTACATTTGTGTTGATATCAGTCTCAACGATAAAGACATTAACGCCGCAGCCAAGGTAGCCTCCGATTGGTGCCATTTTTGCAAAGCGGCCCATGGGAGAAGTGACAATAGAATTGGCACGACTCTGCACTTTGCTCAGGGCATCAGGGTAGGAGCTGGCATTTGCTGCATCTACAGCACATTGGGTGCCAAGTAGCGAAACGTTGGCATAGCCCATGGAAAAGGTGAGAAGGTTGATTAAGGGCAGAGCAATGATGAAGAGGAAAACAAAAAGAGCCGGTATAAACTCGGCAATTCCTGACCCATGTTTTGACCTTGATTTATAAAATAGTGACATCTTCAACTCCCGTCATACTAAGCATAGTACCCCATCAGTGGCAGTTCTAAGCAGTGATCCATTAGCTATTCAGAGACCGGTTGGAGATTAGCTTTTAGATGGGTGGGAATAAGATCATTGGGGCTTTGAGCGGTTTTGGTGAGCATTTTTTAGTGAAATGGTTAGCGATATGTCTATGACTTTGTCACGGCCGAGAAAACGTCTTGGCCAATCAATAGTTGAACTATGTGCTGGCATTATGGTCTTAGTGCCGATTGTTTTAGTACTGTTCGATTTAACTGTAATTGTCTTAGCGGTGCAGCTCAATGATTCAACCTGTCGTGAAGCTGCACGGGTCGGCGCTATTGGCGACCCTGATGCTACTGCTTGCAAAAACAGAGTATTGGCAGTTATCAATAGAGCCAACAAGGGCGGAAGCTCTATGCTGAGCAAGTTTATTATGGTTAGCTGCACAAACACGGTTACGCCAGCACAGATTGCGGCTTTATCTCCTTATGGTGGACCGGTGACCGGTACGGTTAGTGTGGTAACCCAGGTGGATGTCAAACCATTTGTGGTGCATTTGATATACGCCGGTGGGCCGGCCTTGCAGTTCCGCTCGTCTCAGTCCTATCCATTTACCTATGTAGTGCCAAACACTGCCAATTAGGTCGCCATTTTCGCAGTGAGCAAAAAAGAGCACCGCTTAGCGATGCTCTTTTTAATTATTACTGTTTGAAGGTTTAGGCTTTGACAGCTGGAGCTTTGGCCAGGTCTTGCAAAGCGCTGATGTCCATTCTTACGCTTGGGCCCATAGTGGTGCTCAAGTAAACAGACTTCATGTAAGCACCTTTAACTGATGGTGGTTTGATTTTTTGGATTTGATCAACCACTGCAGCAAGGTTTTGTAGAAGACGGCTGTCATCAAACGAAAGTTTGCCGATTGCCATTTGTACAACGCCGCCATCTTTCTCAGCGCGGAAGGAAACCTTACCAGCTTTGAGATCTTTGACAGTTTTGCCAACGTCAAAAGTTACAGTGCCATCTTTAGGGTTAGGCATTAGGCCTTTTGGTCCAAGGATTTTACCCATTTTGGACAACATGGCCATTGCATCTGGAGTAGCAACCAGTTTGTCGAAATCGAGGAAGCCTTCACCGATTTTGGCAACAAGCTCGTCAGAACCGACAACATCAGCGCCGGCATCCTTAGCTTCTTGTACCTTTTCGCCTTTAGCAACAACTGCAACGCGAACCGTTTTACCGGTGCCGCCTGGCAATTGCACGGTGCTTCTGATTTGTTGGTCATTCAGCTTAGGATTGACGCCTAGTCTGAAGTGAACTTCGACTGTTTGGTCGAACTTGACTGAATTTTCGGCTTTCAACAATTTGAGAGCTTGCTCAGCAGTGTGAAGAGCATTGTTCTCAGTGTAGAACGTGCCTAGTTTTTCCTGTCTTTTTGTTAGCGTAGCCATTTTCGGAAATTCCCTTGAAATGATCTATATGAATGATTGATGCTTGCTCTAAAAAAATTTCTTTAGTCGACGACTAAAATGCCCATGTTTCTTGCGGTACCGACAATCATTGCTTCGGCGGCCTCAAGGGTTACGGCGTTAAGGTCAGGCATCTTGATCTTGGCGATCTCGGTGACTTTTGCCTTAGTCAAACTGCCAACTTTGGTTTTGTTGGGAGCTGCGGAGCCTTTCTCCACATTGGCTGCCTTCTTAATTAGTTCGGCAGAAGGAGGTGTCTTCAGGATGAAGGTGAAGGAACGATCTTCGTAGACGGTAATTTCTACTGGGATAATCGTGCCAGCCTTATCTTGAGTCTTAGCGTTGTATTCTTTGCAAAATTGCATGATGTTAACGCCGTGTTGACCCAAAGCTGGACCAATAGGCGGAGCAGGATTGGCTTTCCCTGCGGTGATTTGCAATTTGATTTTCCCAACAGCCTTTTTCACTTTTCTCGGTCCTATGTCTGTCTAATTAAGATGAACTATTTAACTTGAAGTGCAATTTTTGGGGACGGCTTCTGGTGAAGACGCTCGAAAGAAATGCACGAAATATCGATCATATGGTAGATGGGGGACTTAGTCCACCACATTTACACTTTTATAACCTGGTTGAACTCAAGCTCAACTGGTGTGGCACGTCCGAAGATGATGACAGAAGCCTTGATCCGCTCTCTTTCGAGGTTCACTTCTGTTACCTCTCCTGTAAAGTCTGCGAATGGTCCGCCTGTGATGCGTACGTAGTCGCCGACCTTAACATCGATAGCAGCAGGTTTCTTGCCTTTGAGGCCAGTCATCGCCATTTGACGTCTTAAAATCTTGCGCATTTCTGCGTCTTGAACAGGGGTTGGTTTTTTTCCAGCGCCCACATATTTCGTTACACCAGGGGCTTCACGAACGACACGCCAGGAGTCATCATCAAGAATCATTTCGACAAAAACGTAACCAGGATATTCCCGTTCACGTTTCTCAATACGCTTGCCATCTTTGACCTTGGTCACCATTTTTTCAGGCACAATCACGCCGAAGATGCGGTCTTGCGCGCCCATGGTGACGATGCGTTTTTCGATGTGCTCCTTCACTTTGTTTTCGTGACCGGAGGCGGTTTGCACTGCGAACCAGCGTCGTTGTCCGTCTGTCTTTATGAAAGCCATTTCGCCATCCCTTTTCTTCAGCTCGTACCTAATTAGGTATTAGCCCCGGCCTATGCCGGCTCCGTGCAAGCGAGCCCAGTGCTCAATTGGTCCAAAGATAACGCTGCCTAACACCCAGTCGATGCCAAGAACAATCATCGTTATCGCTGTGACGAGGAATAACACACTCCATGTCTCGCGCACGACTTGTTTGTTGTCAGGCCACGTAATCTTGCGATGCTCGATAGCGACTTCTTTAAGGAACTGACCAACACCCACTATAAGTGAGTGTTTTTTCTCTTCATGCTTCTCAGATTTAGTCGTGGACACGGATTGCTCCTTAGCTTTGACCACTTGGCCTGTTGAGCTGTCCTGTTCCTTATTTGCCATCTGTATCAAGCCATCCGTTTTATCTAAAACGCGCTTTATCTAAAACTGCTTTAGATTTATATTGAATTCGCGCCCTGAAGGAGTCGAACCCTCAACAAAGGTTTTGGAGACCCACGTTATACCATTTAACTAAGGGCGCGTAACGCGGCCGCCGGAGCGGCCCCATGTACTGCTTATCAGTACTGAAAACAAAACAACCGAGAAAAAGGATGAGCCTTTATTTCTTAGTTTCTTTGTGTTCAACGTGCTTGCGACAGAACTTGCAATATTTTTCCAAGTTCAGTCTTTCCGGATCATTTTTCTTGTTTTTCATGGTTGTGTAATTGCGTCTTTTGCAAGTTCCACAGGCCAATGTGATGATGATGCGGTCGTCTTTCTTCGCCATGACAATAACTCCAAACAACTGTCTTGCCGTCAAAAACAAGACAGAAAAAAGAAGCCTCCTCGGAGGCGTCAAGGCAAGTATATCCAAGAGTTCGAAAAACTGTCAATAAAGCTAGAATAAAGGCGATGACAAAAAGTAGCGATGCGAAAAGCGATGACAGAATCTTAATATGGCGCCTCGCCAAGGGGCTTGGACAGTGCCTTCTTGCTTTATTGCTGCTGGTGAGTATTTTGTCACTAACAGCTTGCACTAAGGCCAGGAGCCGATTTGAGCCTGGTGTCCTCAGGGTAAACCTTGGCACTGAACCCCCTGGTCTTGACTGGCATACCGCTACAGACTCGACATCTTTTGATGTGGTCTCCAATCTTATGGTCGGTCTCACCCAATACACCAATGACCTGACCTGTGCACCTTCTTGCGCTAAAAGCTGGGAAGTTCTTGATGATGGCAAGCGTTATCTCTTCCATTTAAGAGATGATTTGCGCTGGACCGACGGAAAGCCCGTCACAGCTTATGATTTCGAGTACGCCTGGAAGCGATTACTTAATCCGGCTACCGCTGCTCAATACGCATTCTTTCTTTACGATGTTGTCAACGCTCGCGATTACAACACAGGGAAATTGAAAAATGCCGATCTACTTGGCATCAAAGCTGTCGATGCGCGCACTTTTGAAGTGAGACTTTCCAAGCCGGCCGCGTACTTTATATATCTAACTGCCTTTTGCGTTAGCTTCCCTATGCGCAAAGATGTGGTGGAACGCTTCGGTGATCGCTGGACTGAGCCTGAGAACTTTGTCACCAATGGGCCTTTCAAGCTCACTCGCTGGCAGCACGAATACAAAATGGAATTGAGCGCCAACCCCCAATACTTTGATGGGCCGCCCAAAGTTAAGCTCGTCAAGATGTTTATGGTGCCAGAAGCTTCAACAGCTTTCGCTTTGTACGAGAATGATGAGCTAGACTTCATCGACAATCGCAGCTTCTCTACTCCTGATGTCGAGCGCTTTCGTTCTTCCCCCGAGTATAAAAACTTTCCACTGCTGCGAGCAAACTATTTGGCCTTTAACGTCAGCAAGAAACCCTTTACCGATCCGCTGGTGCGCAAGGCCGTGGCCATGGCCATTGACCGCTCTGTATTCCCTCGTATTCTAAGGCGGGGTGAGCGGCCTGCCACCAGTTGGATACCACCAGCGCTACCAGGATATTCTCCCGATTCTGGATTGAAATTTGATCCCGTGCAAGCTCGGGCCCTTCTCGCTAAAGCTGGATACCCCGGTGGCAAAGGTTTCCCGAAAGCAGAGCTGCTCTATCCTAATCGCGATGATGTGCGATTGACTGTCGAAGCCACTCAAGATGAATTGAAACGCAATCTTGGTATTGAAATAGAACTAGTCAATCAAGAATGGAAAGTATATTTAGCGACAGTGCGCAAGGACGCGCCACCAATGTTTCGCAATTCCTGGGGCGCTGATTATCCAGACCCTGAGACTTTTATGAATCTCTTCACTAAAGACTGCGGCAACAATGACACTAAGTGGTGGAGCCCTAAGTACGACCAGCTCATCCAAGCGGCTGAAGGTGAGCTAGATACTAAAAAGCGAGCCGACCTTTATCGTCAAGCAGATGTCATGCTCTGCCGCGAAGCGGTGCCAATCGTGCCGACGTTTTTAGCAACTCAGAATATTATGGTTAAACCATGGGTCAAAGGAATCGCCATCAACCCGCTTGATTTGCAGTTCTTCAAGGCTGTTGAAGTAGGTGGGCAATGATTGCATTGATTTTGAAAAGAATACTGCTTGCTATACCGGTGCTGCTGGTGGTGGCATCACTGACATTCGTTTTAGTGCGAATTGTACCGGGTGGCCCTTTTGATGCTGACAAAAATCTACCGCCTGAAATCATTGCCAACCTCAATGCTAAGTACCATCTCGATAAACCCGTGCCGGAGCAATACTTCCTTTACTTAGGTCGATTAGCTCAAGGCGATTTAGGCGTTTCTTACAAATACGTCAATCGGACAGTCAATGATATTTTGTCTGATGCTTTTCCTGTTTCGCTGCAATTGGGAACCATCAGCCTAACTCTGGCGGTGATGATTGGTGTGCCTTTAGGAGCTATCGCAGCAGTCTGTCGCGGTCGCCGTGAAGATGTAATCGCCATGTTCTTGTCGACTTTGGGAATATCAGTGCCTGGCTTTGTCATTGGTGCCACCCTTATTTTTGTCTTTGCTATTGAACTGCGGATACTACCCGTTGGCCTATGGGAATCGCCCTGGCACGTGGTGCTACCAGCGGTGACTCTAGCCTTCTCTCCAGCAGCCTATTTGGCTCGCTTAACGCGAGCTTCAGTGCTTGAGATCGTTGAGAAAGACTGGGTGCGTACGGCCCGTTCTAAAGGACTGTCGCAGTGGTCGACTGTGACCAAACATATTTTGCGCAATTCGCTGATACCTGTTGTAACAGTGCTTGGTCCTCTAACAGCTATTGTTATCACTGGCTCATTTGTCGTCGAGTATATCTACGCCATACCTGGTATGGGCCGGTTTTTTATTACGGCTGTGATGAACAGAGACTACGATTTGATTCTTGGTACAACCCTAGTTTTTGCCGTGTTGCTAATAGTGGCGAACACATTCGTTGATGTTGCCTACCAAATATTAGACCCGCGCATGCGCCTAGAAGACTAGAAAGAGGATGAGATGCAGACTTTAGACAACGCCAAATCTCCTCCAGCTACTATCAAGCCACTTGATCAGAGCGTTGTAGCGCGCTTGAAACGCATACCGACGGCTTATTTCGCCTTCTGGGTGATTGCGGCTATTTGTCTTGTGGCCTTGCTTTCGTGGATGGGATTTAGTCTTTGTCCCTATTCCTTTGACCAAACTTCAACCGATTTTCTTGCTGGCCCAAGCAGTCAACATCTTATGGGCACTGATGAATTGGGTCGTGATTTGCTCTCGCGTATTGTCTATGGTGCCCGGCTTTCTATTGCTATCGGTCTTACTACTGCTGCTGTTGCCTTCGTAATTGGCACCTTATATGGTGCAATTTCTGGCTATTTCGGAGGCAAAATAGACACCCTCTTAATGCGTGGAGTCGATATTGCTTATTCGCTGCCAGACTTACTTGTGATGATACTTATCGGTGTATTGCTCGGTCGTGGTACTCTCGGAATTCTCATTGCCCTTGGTCTAGTCAGTTGGATGGGGACAGCGCGACTGGTGCGAGCCCAATTTTTGCAATTGAAAAATGAAGAGTTTATCGAAGCGGCTCGGGCTCAAGGTCAATCAGGTTTGAATATTGTTTTTAAGCATCTATTGCCCAATGCTATTGGTCCAATCATCGTTGCCCTGACCTTTACTGTACCGTCGGCCATTCTCAGCGAGTCGACCCTGAGTTTCATCGGCCTGGGTTTGTCTCCGCCCGCCTGTAGCTGGGGCACTCTAGCCTCTGACGGCTGGCGCTCATTGCGGGCTCATCCCCATTTAATTTTCTTCCCATCGCTTTTTATCTTTATGACTGTACTCTCCTTTAATTTCTTGGGCGACGGCCTGCGCGATGCTCTGGATCCGCGTACAAGGTTGGGTAAGACAGTTAAGTAGCTGCACACATACCAACTGCTTTGGCTTTTTTATCGGCCATTTTTTATCGGGCATCTTTCCGTGGCCGGATATTTTGGGCCGCTGAAGATAAGAATTTCAGCCGGCAAATGGCATTAAACCCGCCAAAATGGGCGAAGATTCTGATAAATCTGTTTCTATTAGTGCAGAAGCGGGTAAGAAAATTGATGGGTGTTGCCATTAATAGATATCCTGGTTTCATCCCGATTATTTTTAGTTTCCTTCTTCGTTTCCTTATCGGTTTGCTGAACATGCGTTTTTCAACATCAGTCTTTCTATCTGTAAGCCTTTGTCTCGCTTCCCTTTGTGGAATTTTTACCAGCGCGCCAGCTATGGCCGATGAAAAGGGCTGGGTCTTAACCCAGAAGTCTGAGAAATTCGGCGACCAGTACATTTACATCAGTGGCACTGGCCTCAAGCTGGTAAGTCCCGCCCGCGGCATTAATATCGTCACTTGTGCCCCTGACTGGAACGTCGCTCTCTATAACGACAAGACCAGAATGTACTACAGCACTACTTTCGACAAATGGATGGCTGACCTGGACCGCAAGACGGCAGGTAATGGTCAAGACATGTCTGACCGCAACTGGGCCAAGACTGGTTCAACCCAGGTCGCTGGGCTTGTGGCTACTAAGTACACCATGAACGGAGGCGGGCCTCCCGGTGGCAAGCGGGCTACCATCCGCCACGCCGATTGTTGGATATCAAATGATATTGCCGTTCCCGGGCGTATTTCAAAAATGTTGGCTAAGGCTTACGGTCTGCCTGACACTCACATGTTTCCTCTGAAAGTGAGCTACGTTAACAACTCTGGTAGTCTCAGCTCAATGCTTGATACCTATTACACCAAGACTTGCCCTATTCCAGCTAACTACTTTGGCCTTCCGCAGGGGTACCGACGGGGCGAGAGCGAAGCTGACGTCATGATCGACGACGAGACCAAGCAGATTCTCAACGATTTGGCCTCCGATCAACCTACGCGGTCAACCCCTACGGTTTCTCCGACCTATCAACCGACTTATCAGCAAAGGCCAACTGCCGTTGCTCCTACTTATGTTCCACCAGTATCTACAGGAAACAACCCGACACCGGCGACAACTGCCGCAACTCCCACTGCCTCTGGCACGGCCACTACTGCCGCACCGGCCAGTATTGACTTTGGCAATGGCTACAGCCTCGACCGTGAGAAGCTGCGCAAAATCAAAGAAGCTCTCCTCAACCCCAATAAAACTCCCTGATAGGAACTAATAATGCGACCTAATCTTCAATTTAAGATTTCGCAGAAGGGATTTATCCTCGTTCTAGTTCCGCTCGCCTTTCAAATGGTGTTTTTGATTGTTTTGTCGGTGCTTTTGCAACAATCTGAAGTAGAAGTACAACGTCAAATTAGGTCTAAGGCTATTATTTCGCGCGCTAACGCCCTGTCTAAGTCTTTTTACGATGCTGGGGTAGCCATGGGCGGCTACAGTATCACCAAGAGCCCTCTGTTCGCCGACCGGTATGACAAAATCGTGCGGCAGATTCCCCTCGATTTGGAGGAATTGAAAGTTGTGGTTGGAGACAATCGAAAGCAGCAGCTAATTGTCGGGCGATTGCAAACTATTACATCTGAGGGTGTGAAAATCCTCGGTGAGGCCAAGGCTGAAATTGACAATGAATCTCCTCCCGGTACCAGTAAATCACTCTGATAGGAACAGTTAATGCGACTCAATCTTCAACTTAAGATTTCGCATAAGGGATTTATTCTCGTATTAGTTCCGCTCGTCTTTGAACTTGTGTTCTTGATTGTTTTGTCTGTATTACTGCAGCAAGCTGAAGTAGAAGTACAAAGGCAGGTCAGGTCTAAGGCCATTATTTCGCAGGCCAATGCTTTGTCTAAGTTGTTCTATGATGCCGGCGTAGCCATGGGTGGTTACAGTATCACCAAGAGTCCTTTGTTCTCTGACAGATACGACAAAATCGTGCGGCAGATTCCTCTCGATTTGCAGGAATTAAAAGGCTTGGTTGGCGACAACGACAAGCAACAGCTGATTTTGGGCCGCCTGCAGACGATTACATCTGATGGTTTGAAAATTCTCGGTGAAGCTAAAGCTGCTATCGATGACAACCGGGTTGATGTGGCTCAGTTTAGAGCCAGGCACATGTACAAGCAGATTCGCCAATTGGCTGACCAACTGCAAGATGAGTTGAAAGGTCTGACTGAGGACGAAAGAAAAATTGAAAGTGAGAGCCCGGAACAGCAGAACAGGTCTAGGGCGGCGGTCAAGATGTTCTTGGTATTCGGTGTTGTACTTAATATCGGTATAGCCTTCTTGCTCTTGTATTATTTCTTGCGCAGCATTTCAACTCGTTTGAGCACAGTCACAGATAACTCCTTTAGATTGGCCCGTGGTCAAAAATTGCGGCCTCCTCTTAGTGGCAATGATGAAATTGCCCAGCTCGATGATGCTTTCCGCAGCATGGCTGAAGCACTGGCAGAAGCTAGCCGCAAAGAAAGAGCCGTAATTGAAAACGCGGCCGATGTGATTTGTTCTATTGATATGGATGGTAAATTCGTCGCTGTAAACCCTGCTTCGTATGAGAGCTGGGGCTTCTATCCGGACGAATTGATGGGCCGTCGTTTTATTGAAGTAATTATGCCTGAAGACGTGCCTGATACGATTCGGGCTGTTCGTTCTGTTCGTGGTGCCACCAGTAAGGTTAACTTCGAAAATCGCGTGAAAAAGCGCGATGGCAGTATGGTTAACGTCTTGTGGTCGGCAGACTGGTCAGAAAAAGATAGAGCCTTGTTCTGCGTCGCCCACGATATCACCCAACGTAAATTGGTTGAGGAAGCGATTAAGGCTAACGAAGCTCGCATTCGCAACATCATCAATAATATGATGGTCGGTTTGATCATCATTACCCGCGACGGCTTGATTGAGTCAATCAACCCCCGCACTGAGTCTATGTTCTCCACCCGCAGCCACGAAATGCTTGGCCGTCATGTCATGTCACTCTTTGCTGATGCGCGCCATTTCTCGGTCAGCGACCCTAACGACCGCCAGTCGTTTATGGAAACATTGTTCACTAAGGCTCTTAACCGCATCGGTGAATTTGATTGTCTGTCGGCCAATGGCGAAGATTTCCCTGTAGAGATTTCCTTGACTGAGTTTGTCTCACCAGACGGTGCCGTGCGCTTTATGGCTAACGTACTCGACGTTTCTGAGCGCAAAGAAGTAGAGCGCATGAAGAAAGAATTCGTTTCTACTGTTTCGCACGAACTGCGTACTCCGCTTACATCTATTCGTGGTTCACTTACCCTGCTGGCTGTTGGAGCCATGGGTGCTCTTCCTGAACAAGCCAAGAAAGTTGTTAATATTGCTGAACGCAACACCATTCGTTTGATTGGTCTGATTAACGATATTCTCGACGTTGAAAAACTCGAGGCTGGCAAGCTTGATATGGAGCTGGTTGATGTTGCTGTTGCCTCCATCTTTGAGCGTTCTGAGCAAGCCGTAAATACATTTGCTGCCAACAATGGTGTGCTACTCGATATGAAGCCCAGTGGCGAAATGGTTCATGCCGACGGTGATAGATTGGTCCAGGTTTTGGTTAACTTGATCTCTAACGCTGTCAAATTCTCACCTAAAGGTGCCGCAGTTACTGTTAGTTCAGCAGAGATTCCGGGCGGATTTATAGAAGTGCACGTTACTGATAGAGGCCGAGGTATTCCTGAGAGCTTTAAGAACAGACTGTTCCAAAGATTCCAGCAGGTTGAAGCTTCAGATGCGAAGAAGAAAGGCGGTACAGGTTTGGGTCTGGCCATTTGTAAGGGTATCGTTGAGCAACACGGAGGAACTATTGGGGTTGAGTCAGAAGAGGGCAAGGGTTCGACTTTCTGGTTCCGCATTCCTAAGGCACAAAATTTGCTAAAGCAACCAGTTCAGGTGCTTGAGCCAGCTGCCTCGATGCAGTCAAATCAGGCTTTTTAGATTGAGTACGAAATTTAGTATCTGGAGACAATATTTACTATG
>CALRJJ020000025.1:0-16177 GCA_943367505.1 Flavobacterium psychrophilum
AGGACCAGTAGCAAGTAGGCCACTGACGCCGCATCTACTAACTCACGTAGCATCTAAAAGCAAGAAAAATAACATTGGCGACCCGCAAGTCCTTGTGTGCAGAAGCACTAAAATGTCGGCAATGCTCTGGAGATAGCCCGCTTACCAGCAAAAATTCCAGACTGTACTTTTCGCTAGAAAACGTCGAAAGTCTTCCATATCGTATCCAGCGAAGTACTCATTGTACAAAGATAGTTCCTTGGACAAGGTTTCCAGTTCAGAAGCGCTTGGTATTGTCTGTAAGGTAACTTCGAGATCGCCTGTACTAATTACTGCGACTTGGGCGCCGAATTTGTCATGCAAACGCTTTAGCACGGCGGTGTGAATTAGAGGAGAAGGTTTCCTGTAGTATCCGAAGCTAAAAAATGCTGGTATTTGCCATGAGTGTTTAACCGGCACGAAGCAGAGCAAGAGCTCTTTGGGAGCAAGATTTGCTAGCATCTCTTTGTATTCTTCGATCATTTGCGCATTGACTTCGATTGGCGGCTCACGTTTTGTCGTGGTGATTTGCAAAATCTCAGTTGTAATACCGGTTTTGGAATCATAGCTTGATCCGCCTACCATCGTAGTTGGCGATGCTTTTAAATTTGCTGCGATTTCGTTTTCATCAATACTGTCAGGCTGGGGTCCTAAAATTCTGAGATGGCGAGCTACTTTGGGTCTACCGCCAGATTGATTTAGTTTCGGTGGGCCTTTCAATTTTTCTTTTAGCTGAAACCATTGATCCAGATTACAAGTTTCGCTGGCGGAGACTATTTGCTGTGTTGAACAATTCAATTTGAGATTGCCGTCTTCAATCGACCATAGTTGCTGCATATATTTAGCTTGTTCTTCAGCTTGCAAGATTGATATAGATTCCAGTTGTGCAATCTGTCTTGCTATATTTTCAATAGACATCTCGACAGTAACAGGCCGCCAGTCTGCCTCAGCAGCCAATTTTGTTAACGTGTCAGCATCTTGCACAATCACGGGGCAATAATTTGAGCCAGCTGTTTTCACTCGAAATTGTTGAAGTAAATTTTCTGCTTCTGCTGATTTAATACTTATATAAAAGACTGGCTGTCCGTCGCTTACCTTAACTTGAGCCAGGCCTAGCGGCGAGAAAGTTTTCTGCGCGAGTAATTCTTGGAGCACAATTGCCTCGTTGATTGTTCCTGATTTTTCGGTAGCTGAAGAGGATCCAGACATTATAAGCCCAAGGCAAATGGCAACTAGCGAACTTGCTAACTTGAAGCCGAAAATATTGGGTGGACTTTTCATCTGTTTTACTAACCGGTCAACTGGGAATGGTTCGCCAATTGTACAAACAGAAAGACCAGTTCGGTAAATCTGCGCCCGTGATATTTTTTTGCAAGAAGGTTGTGCAGCAAGTCTTTTGAGCCTCGAAAACACCTAGAAAAAGTGCCAAAAAGGTCAAAAATTGGAAAAAGTAGGGGAATACCTAGGATGCCACAATGAAGTAGCACCCTAGGTATCTTTTGTCCTCGTGAGAGAGCAGCCAATCGTTATCTAGGCGATTTTAGGCGATTGGCTGCTCGGATTGATGGTGGTTACCAGAGAGCCCTTTCGGCCTCGACGCGATGAGCGAAAGTCTTCCGGGCGCGTGGCGCTGGGGAAGATTTGGCGCTCTCGACGAAGAGAGGAGAGGTGCCCGCTTGGTTGTTTTCGGGAGAAGAGCTCTTCTGCTCTTCGGTGTCCTGTGCGGAATTGATTTCGTTGGTGTTGCTGGTCATAAGTTGTAAGACCCCTTGATGGTGGTTAATTAGTTTGTTTATCCTTGATGGTTGGCGCTCCATCCGAATGAAAAAAGAAGCGCAGTCGAAGCCCGTCCGTTGAAGGAAAAGCCCTGGCTGCGCCTCTTTCAAAGTTTGTCTCTAGGCCAGTTTTTTTTGCTTTTAACTAGAGTGCCGATTTTTTGCAGAAAGAGTTCAGCTCAGCTCAGGGCTGAGGGTGAACTGCTAGATGCTGCAAGAGCCGCCGTCGCCGTGGCAGAGGGTCATGCGCGCTTGGCGCAGTTGACCTTCGGCCTGAGCAATTGCAGACTCGGAGAACTTGATCAGTTCGTCGACGCGAGTGATCTTGCTGTTCAGGTCGATAGGCAGCTCGACGACGACACGCGGTGCTTCGCAGCTGGTCTGTGCGGGCGGTTGCGGTGTGCCGGCTTGCAGCTGCTCGAACCACTTGTTCGGGTCAGGTGCAGCGCAGGTTGTGCAGCCAGGCTTGGCCGAGAAGTCGATCAGAGGTTCGTCGCCGTTGACTTCGGGGATGGGGCCAGAGTGAGCCTTGAGCGGGCTCAGTGCGGCGACATCTTCGAACGAGACGACGGTGACTTCCAGCTTGATCGATTCACAACGCAGTGCTTCGAGTGCCGATTGGTTGACCACCGTGTCTGCCGCTTGCGACAGATTGGTGGCGGTGACGGAGTTGGCGCGAGCACGGCTGACGAGGGCAGTAGCTGCCTCGTTGTTGGTCGAGCCCACTTGCTTTTCCAGCCCGCTGAGCAGAGATTGCAAGTTGACCAACCGCTTTTTCAAGCGCGTCAGTTGTACGGGAGCAGCGTTTGTCCCTGGGTAGGATTGTTCGCCGGGATACATGGTTTATTCTTCCTCAGGTTTGTCATCAGCTCTCGGGCAATAGCCCAGAGGGTTGAGACCTTTTTGCGTGTTGCAGGAGGTACATTGGCCGTTGAACATGATCTGCTTGTACTTCTTGCAGCATGGACAAGTACCAGTGTCGGGGCCGATCAGGCTATGCCCGCAAAGGGTTGTCGGCGGCTTGGTGTAGTCCAAGTCGATCAGTGCGTGATTTGTCATTCGTGAGTATTTACCTTTACTGGTTGTTGGTCACTGAGGGGGATGATTGCTGCACGTTTGCGCCAGGGTAAGCACATGTAGTCAATCATCACCGCCAATGATGGGATGAAGATATCGGTTGAATGTTCGTGGGTTGATGGTTTGGAAAGTTTGGTTGGAGGTCCGGAGGAAGAGAAGAAAAAATAGCTTCATCAGCCTATGAAACTTCCAGCCCGTGTTTCAAATCCAAGCCCTGGTGCCCGTTACGTAATGTTTGCATATAATTCGTGGTGCAAAAGTATATTTTAATTTTCTCGATCACTTCCGTCTGATTGCGCTAACTCTCGCTGTCATTGGGTTTTCGGAGGTATGACTGCCGTCGCGATTGCTGCAAATATTTCTTTTTCGTTGATGGAGAACTGATTAAGACAAGCTTAAATCAACGGTCTTGTCTCTTGACGCTAGCGAGAGCGCGCGAGCTAGCGTATAACCCGCTTTCCTCTTGGCAATTTCGAAAGTTGCGCAGTATGCGGGTTCTGGGAGTTTGAACTTTTATGAGTTGTAGCCAATTTATAGTTCCTTTAGGAACGGCCAGGGTTCAAGGTTTCTTGGGGTTTGCTAACTGGATATCTGGGCATAAAGGCTAGAGCTATCAATGGAGAATTCGCATATGTCCGACCAGCCGCAAGCCCAAGAGATGCCGGAAACCAAAATTGATAACCGCAATTTACTACATGAAAAGCCCCAGACCCAAGAAGATAAACTCAGTGCCTTTACTACTCGCTTAGTGGAAGCAGCGGATCAAAGAGCTGTGATGATGAATAGCAACGGCAGTTCGTGGAAGGCTAACCGCATGGTGCTAGAAGCGGCTGGTATTGATGCTCCGCGTGTGGCCAGTGCTGCAGCGGTGGAAGACATTCCCGGAATGCAAAAGTTGCCACCTGGTGAGAAGCCAAAGCCTGGTGATGTTTACACCACAGGTGCGGATGCTAAACACCCTAATGGCTACTCGTTTATTGTCAACGCTGAAGGGCGAGCAGTGTCAGACCACATCGCAAGATTCCCCGATTTGAACCAATACAAAGACGTCAAACATTTTCGGAAAGTTGAGTCTTAATTAGCTTTGACAGTGCTTCTTTAGTGGTTTTTAGCTCAAGCTCGCTTAGGGGTTGAAGCAATTTTTTTTGCACCTTTTCAGTAATACGCTTGGCGTGAGTAAGGGTTTTGCGACCCTTTGGTGTAATCAATAACTGATATTTGCGTCGGTCGTTTTCGTCTTTGTGGCGCAGCAGCAGTTCGCGCTCTTCTAGTCTGTCCACGATGTCTACCATCGAGGTGCGGTCAATACCGTTGCGTATTGCCAGCTCCTGTTGGGTTTCGCTGGCTTGATTCTCAATCATACGCAGAATTACATACTCTTGAAATGATAGTGACAGCGGCTTTAGGCCGTCGGCAACAGCGTCGCGCATTAGTCGGGCCGCTTTGTTCAAGAGAAAGCCGAGATTGTCTTTCAAATTATCTGGAATCGGAGCTTCGTTGTCAGTGGCCATTGTGTTCTCCAGATTCAGCGCTGCAAATAGTTGGTGGGTCAACTAATCAGTAATTCAAACTAATGCCTACCTAATATATAAGTAGATGGGCGATTATCCCTAATTATGAGATTGGTTTTATCTAAATACGGAATCATTACCTGGGCACCTGCGTCTATTGATGCATGAAGGAAACAAGTGCTTTGAAGGAGCCAAGTGATGAATAAATTTACCCCCCTCGCATTATCAGGTTTGCTTTTTTGTGCTCTCCCAGCCATTGCAGATGATTCCGCTTCTACTGGTAGTGCACGCGCTCAAACAGCTGTTAAAGTCTGTGCGCCGGGTTCGATGCACGAAAAACTAAAATTGACTAGCGAGCAAAAAGACAAACTTAGTTCTATTCGTGATCAATACAAACTAGCAACCGCCCAGAAAAAAGCCGAGTTAGAAGTGGCTATGGGTCAACAACGTCAGCTAATGTCAAAAGCAACTATTGATAAATCGGCTGTGCTGGCGCTGCAAAGCAAGATCAATTCGCTCCGAGATGATTTGTCTAATGCCCGTATTGATATGGCTTTGACTGCATCAGCGGTGTTCACTCCCGAGCAGCGCGAAATGTTTGCAAAATTTGGTCATGGTGGGCCTGGTATGCATAAGTGGGGCGGCCACAGACCAGGTGGGCCTATGGGTGGACCTGGTGGCGGATGGGAGCACAGAGGTGCGAGCGCAAACGGTTAGTTTTCAAAGGTCGTAGGTTTTTCAAAAGCAGAGGGGTTCACCCTCTGCACAGGAGAGAGTCATGAAGATCAAGGTCGCTAGTTTGTTTGGAGTTTCCCTGGCACTAGCCGTGATCGCGTTTGCTGCACCCGCTCAAGCCCGAGACAACAATGGTTATGGTAACTATTTGAGTAGCGGAGTTAGCAGTAACTTCGGTGGCAGAGGCGGTGGTTGTGATCGCGATAATGATGGTGATGGTGGTCATCATCGTCATGGTCAAAGAGCGTTTGGTGGCCAGTTCCAGAATCAATACGGCAACCAGAATCAGTATGGTAACCAGAATCAAGTAGGAATTTATCCCAATACTCCCTTTGGTGGTAATACCGCCTATGGTTACAATCAAAATGTTGGTTATAACGGTTTTGGTAATAACCAATTGCTCTTGAACCAAGTAACCCAGATTCAGCAACAACTCGCTGTCGGCAACTTGTCTTCTCGTGATCGCAATAAGTTGGTGAATCGGCTAAATAAATTGCAAGCTCGTTTAGGCAATCAAAACTATGGTTCGAATGGCTACAACAACGGCATTCTCAGCAACTTACGCAATCAGTATTTGAATAACGGCACTCTCAATAATGGTTCGTTCAATAACGGTTATTTGAACAACGGACAAGGTTTGAATGGTCTGGCTAATGCCGGTTATGTCAATCAAGTTCGCGGCATGCTTGGATTCTAGGAAAGCGAAGGACTCTAATGTGGTTGATCTAGGTCGACGGAAGCAATTCCGTCGACTTGGCGCCTGCTTATTAATCAGAAAGGAAAATCAGACTTGCTATTGGTTTGCTCCATGTCCTTTTTTGCCAGGTCAGGCTTGCCCATATGTTGGTAAATTTTTGCACGAAGACCGTATCCGTCTGGTTCCTTTGGACGCAGTCGAATCATTCGATTGCAATGAAAAAGGGCTTTGTCATATTCTTTCCGTGAGTCATAAAGACTGGCCAGATCTCGATTGCTCCAATAATCTCCGGGGTCAATGGCCAGAGCTTTTTTAAAGCATCGAACGGCCCTGTCATCAAGCTTTTGCTGAAAACAGATTTCACCTTGCATACGATAAGCTGAGACAACAGGACTGACAGCTATTGCCCGGTCCAACTCTTTCAATGCCTGCTTCCAGTTGCCTGTCTCAATATGGCACCGAGCCCGTGCTTCGTAGACAGATGGATCTATAACAAATCCAGCTTTTTCAGAAGCATCAAGGTCTTTCAATGCTTCCAAAGGCTTGTCTAAACGGAGGAGTGAATTGGCGCGAATCCAGTAGGCTGTTCCTGCATAATTGCCGGATTCAATCACTACCGTCGTCAGGGCAGCCGCTTCCCGATATTTTTGAGTGTCGTAACACCGCTTCGCCTGACTTAGAGTATTGAAGGCTTTGGCTGCCGGAGTGATCTTCGTCTGCTCAGCCTTTGTTGGAATGGCCTCCACTGGGCATTGCCAGAGGGCGCGCCAGCCTATGGAGGGATTGAAAAGTGAAATAGCAATTAAAACTTGCGCACAGTTGAGGCGCAGCGTAGTCGGTTGTAGAGCTTTCAAAGCAGGGCTCCCGCGCCTGTTAGGTTAGCCGTCATGATAACTGACTTCGCAATACTCAACGCTCGAAGGAGAGTAATTTTAGAATCGCCCGTCAATGCCAAGAACGATTTTTCATTGTTCTCTTTTGAACAAGGACAAGACGCGAAACGAGAAGGTAGTGGTGATGCTTCTTCCCGGCCAGAAAGTGTTAGCTAGAAATTTTTACTCTGCAATCGGCTAAACTTTTGTTCGGTACTGTAGGGCCTTGCTGTGAAAGCTTTCCGCAAATTATTAGTCTTGACTGCCGCTTTCGCCTCAGTCTCTGTTTTGCAGCCATGCTTTTCTAGCGCTGCAACCGATGTCGTCTACCGCTTCCCCAATGTTGCCAACTTAGGTGCTTTAGAAACGCGTCTTGGCGATCAACCTGGCGCCGTTGCTCTTGACCGTATAGCCAGTCGGCGACATAAAGTTGCCACAGCTATGGGCGTAGTGAAACTCTCAGCGGCAGAAAACCGCGGCGTCTACTTCTCGCCAGGGGTGGCCTTAATTAGGCGTCCGGAGTTAATGGATGCCATATCTCCCGATAGTATTCAGGGTTTCTACTTCTCTTTCACCTCGACTGGCGATTCTGAGGATGCTATTGCCGATGGTCTTGTAGCCAAGATTTCGCATCTGAAAAATCTGCAAATTATTAAATTGAGTCGTTGCGACGTTTCTGATCTTGGTGCCAAAGGCATTCGCGATTTGCCGCAATTGAAGAGTTTAGATCTTAGCTATAGCCTAATTTCCAGCAAATCGATGCCTGTTATCGGCAAGTTAACTGGTCTGGAAGAATTGACCCTTAATAGCGTCGACCTGTCAAACGCTGATTTTTCTTACATTGGCCGCCTGCCAAAGTTGTCTGCTTTGTATCTGCGGAATTCTCAGGTTACTGATGGCATGATCAACGCTCTTAAGCCCGGTAAGAATTTGAGTGTAATTGATTTGGGTAATAACAGCGCCATTACTGATGCATCGTTGCCTGCGCTGGCGCTGTTGCCTAATCTCAAGACCGTCAATCTTTCAGGAACTTCAGTGAATGTGCGTAGCTTGACGAAACTTGCTCGAATTAAATGTGTGGTGGTTTCTCGGCGTGACTTGAAAGGCGCTAGTTTGGCTCTTTTGCGTAAATCAATTCTGAACTTGACTCTTGACATCCGTGATGGACAGGCGGGTATGGGGAACAGCCCAGGTGCCGAAGAAATGCATTTGTTTGCGCCGACTAGGTTTTAGTGGTCTTGCATGTCCAGAAATGCTGGCTCGCGGGTATATATAACTGGTAGTTACTAGAGCCCCTGAAACCCCAACCAGATGGCAATCGACGTCAGACAGTTACCGAAAGATGGCGGCGATGATAAAAATTCGCCTGAGGTTTCTGCGGCAACTAAAGCTGTTCACGAGATAACTGTCAAAGATCAAAAAGCCCAGGCTGCCGCTGCTAAAGGTGACTCGGCTGTTTTACCAGTGGTTAAAATCGACGATCTGACCAAGCCGGCTAAACCTGCTGATGCTGCTGAGAAACCGATTGATCGGGTGGCCTTAGAGAAAGACGCTGTGGCGCTCAGGCAGGCCACTGGCAACGATAATTGGGTAGCTCGCTGGGCTGACAAAGACAAAATAGTTGACTTGCTCAAAGGTCATACAGCTGCAGAGCTTAAGGTGCTTAACGGCATCTACAAGATGAAGTATGGCGTTGGTCTTGAGCAAGAGATGTCGTTCATGACCGGCTCTGATAAAGCCCGCTTGATGGCTGTTCTGCACAAGAAAGACGGTAGTGAAAACACCATAACCGCTGACCGCATCAATGTTGCCTTGACCGAGAGAGGTGAATGGACCGGACGAAGCAATTCCATCATCGAGAAAGATTTGCGCGACAGTTTGCGCACAGCCAACGCTGAGCAAGTAAAGCAAATTTCTGCTGAGTACCAGGAGCGCCATGGCAAGCCGCTGGCTCAAGCAATTGCTCAAGATCAAAATCTTACGGCTGCAACTAAAGAAGCACTGATGATTTACCTTAAGGGTAATGATAAGCGTGCCCCTGAAGATTTCGCCAAGCTTACTGCTGCCGCACTAAAGTCGGAAGATCTGCAGTTTTTCAAAGAAGTGATGAAAGATGCCAGCCCACAAGAGCGGCAGTCCTTCATAGCTGGTGGTGGCGACAAGCAAATGAGAGCAGCCTGGTCTGGAGCTGATTTGACCCAAGCTCGTGATTTTAGTGCTGATGGTAAGTTGTCTACGGCTACACAAGTCAAAGAAAATACAGGCACTGTCTGGGATAACAACAAGGGCATTGAGTTAGCACTGTCGCGTATGACTGACTCTGAGCGCAGCGATTATCGCATCGGCAGGCAGTTGAGCGGTGATAGTAGCCCGCTCAGTGCCCAAGATAGTGAGCGCCTCAAGGCTATGTCTCCGGCTGAAAAAGCTACCGCCACAGGGCAATATCACACTCTTAGAGCTAGTTTAGAGGCAGCAGGCAATGCCACTGAATTGGCCCGTTGGGAATCAATGATCAATGTGCGTGGTGGCTCTATTGCTGCCACTCTCGATCGTCACCGGGGCACACTGTGGAATGATTCGGCCGCTGACATTGGCACCTCTATTGAGAGCATGTCCAAAAAAGACTGGGAAGCAGCCAAGAACAATCCCGCTGCTCGCAAAGAGCTTGAGCAGATGCTCGATAGCCTTAATCAGTCTGAGAAAGATAAGCAGTCATTGCTGAAGATTTTCGATCAAAAAATCAGTGCCAAGACTTACGAAGAATCGGTTGATACTGGCAAAGTCTCAGTCGTTGAGCGCATGGACGAAAAATGGCACTTCTATCGCAATGACCAGGGTGCCATGCTCGAAGCTGTTTCTGGTATGTCCAAAGAAGATAGAGAGCGTTACAAGAGCGACAGCAAATTCAAAGCTGAACTTGATCAAAAAGTCGATAGCTACATGTCCGGTCAAGCACGCGACGAAGCTCAAAAGATACTAAAAGCAGTTGAACTTGGTGAGAAGCCGGTATCGACTATCGTGACAAAGCTGACTCAACATGCAGCTGATGCGTTTGTTGATGAAGGCAAGGCTATTCGTGATATTCGCGATGCTTTCAATGCCGATCCAACTCTTAGAAGTCGCATTAATGAACCCAAGACTGACGCTGACCGAGCCCTGGCTGCTGACTTTAAAAAGGCCGGAGAGCAGGCTTTGGGCAAAGACATGTATCAAGAGTATGTGGGCGAATTGCTCAAAACTGGCTCAATATCTGCCGATAAGATGACTCGATTCTCTAAGGGAGTGTTCTCTGACGATGAAGTCACAACCTACGAAGATATTGCTAAAGCGCCAAAAGCAGAGCGTGACCGCTTAAGAAATGACATTGCCTATCAAAACACAGCTTTAGACCATCTCAATAACGATGAGCGTAAAATTGCTCTGGCTGCTGCTGAGCAGGGCGAGTATCGTAGTGAAGACAAAATTAGGGCGCTCATTTTGGGCTTTGGTGGCAGCAAAGAAATAGTCGAGCAGCTCAAGCAAGTGCCCACTGAGCAATTGAACCAGCTAAAAAGTGACTATGCTCGCAAGTATGGCAGCAGCTTTGAAAGTGACTTGATGGCTAAATTAGGCGGCCAAGAAATGGCAGAGGCTCGGCGTGTTTTGACAGCCGATAAGTCACTGGCCGAGCGGGTCAACATTGCTCGCGATGAGTCTTACTCTACTCGCAGTGGAATTGGTGCAGGATTTGCCGATTGGGTTAGTGCTACAGGCAAACAGTCAGATGATGCCTTAGACCAAATGTTGCAAACCGCTGCAGAGGCTAATCGCAAGGGTGAAGTGGCGAGCCCCGAGCAAATGAAGAATATGCTCGATGACTTTGCTACTGCTATTGATAATCATCGCGAAACCAAGAGCGCAGCCGCTGATTACACTGCTGATGCCCTCATTGCCGGTGGTGCCATTGCTAGTGTGATTGCCACTGGCGGTGCTGACTTACCGCTTGTCGCAGCGATGTTGGCTGCCGGTGGAGCTGCTACTAAAGTGGGCAGCAAGGCTGTGCTTATGGGGTCCGATTATGATTTCAAGCTGAGCACAGTTGCTAAAGATGCCACGGTTGGAGCTTTGACTGGCGCTACAGCGGTATTTGGTCAGGCGCAATTAGCAGCAGTCTTCAAGGTCGGTCAGCAGGCGGCTAAAACAGCTGCTACCGCTACTCTCAGCACTCTTGCTAGGGAGAGCGTAGACGTTGTGGCCAAGCGCGCAGGCATTGAGCTAGCTGAAGGTGTTGCTGGTAAGCAGCTCTTCGTTGCTGGTTACGAGAAAATCTTAAGCGAAGGCACTGAGACCGCCATGCGCAACTTGTTGGCCAATGGAGCCAGAAAGATTGAAGAGAAATCTTTTGCGGCCATAGCTGAGCGCGTCATTGATGCTGGCATTCAAGGGCCGCTGAGAGAAGCTGCTGTGGCCAGTGTGCGCAAAGAGTTGACCGAGCAGGCGACCAAAGAGTTTGCCCGCCATACTGCCAACTGGCTTGTTTACCAAGGTACTGCTCAAGGGTTGAATGCTGGAGCTGGTGCTGTTGCTAACACTGGTACTGGCGTCTTAGAGGGAGCCGCCGCCTGGGATTCGAGCAAGGGATTAGGTAGCAACCTTTCTAATGTTGGTCTGCATGCCTTCAATTCTTCTCTTGCCGGTGCTGGTGGCGCCTTGTTCTTCGGAGGTGTGATCAAGGCTGGTGAAGTTGGATTTAGCGGCTTAAGTCGCGTTAGAGGGCCAGAAGTAGCCCGTTCTGAGTTTAGTCTGGCACCAGAAGTTAGACCCGGCAGCGACATTAGACCAATTGGTGAAGTCAGACCTGGCAGCGAAGTTCGGGGTCCAAACATTGCTCATGATCTGCCTTTGCGAGGACAAATCGATTTTTCTCCTAGTATGGCCATGGCTGCCATTGAGACCCATCCACGCACTAGTGGCTCGGCCATAGATCAATTGTGGGTGCCGGCTCGTGAGATGGAGAAAATGGCTCCTCATGAGCGTTTGGCTTTAGTGCGCGAGCTTGGCAAAGACATTACACCGCTCAATACAGTTGCTAAAGCCGGTCAGTTTGTTGATGGCATTGAAGCAGCCACAAAGGGCTGGACGCAAGATTTCTCACATTTGCCCAAGGCCCTTGATGAAGCTTATGAGCGCTTCCAGGTTACTGGGCAGAAAATCAATGCTCTCGTCGATAAATACGGCATGCCCTGGCGCGATGGTGAATTAGACACTGCTGCAATGGCAGCCAGTATGAAAGGTCATCCAGAAGATCTGTCTGTTTTGAGATCCTATATTGCAGACAGGCAGGCTTTTTCAGATGCGCTGTCTATGCAGAATAAAGTGCTCAATCAAAGAGTGGGTGATTTGCAACAGGCCATGGATGCCTTCACCACCGCCAATCAATTGCCTCATGTAGAAGTTAAGTCTGGCCGTAGTGCAGCTATGGTGGGCAAGGCCGCTACCTATAACGATGGCACAATTACGCTCAATCCAGATAATCTTCTAGCTAAAGAACACACTCTTGATGTCTTTGAGTCTTCGTACCATGAATTGACTCACCACGAGCAGAGATTCACTGTGGGTCGCAGCCTGGCCGATGAGCTGCAGATTGGCGCCAAGGCAACAGATGAACAAGTAGGGCACTTCAAAGCCTACTATGAGCACAAGACCAAGCAAACTATGACAGAGGCACAGGCACGGCAGTTGCTAGATGCTCGGTCTAAGTTGAGCCCGCTTGAGCTAAGCCCTGAGCAGACATTGAGAGCAAACAATATTGAAGCGGCCTTCCGCAAGAATGCACCTGCCGCTGAGAAGCTTGTGGCCTTGGGTAATGACTTCCGGGCTGTCAAAAGCTATCTCAAACCCTTCCAGATTGGCAAAGATCCTAATGTTGCCTATAAGCTTTTGACCAAGATTTTCGAAGGAAAAGATGAGCTATTGGTTAAGCGCCTGTTCGGTAGCACCACTCCACCAGCAGAAGCACAAGCTTTCTATGGCAGGCTCATAGACTCTCTTGAGGGTCGCGGCAATACCTGGACAAAGAGTGATGCTGCAGCTGCTTCTAAGTATTTGAAAGAAACACTAGAAACAAGGCTGATAGATATTAATGCTAGCCGTCGTAGTGTCTACGCAGACTATATGCAGACCCACGAAGTTGATGCTTTCTTGAGTGGTCAGCGCGCTCGAGCTCAGGCTATGGAGCGTGGTCATCAGCCGGCTAGAGAGATTCGCGCAGCCAACAATCGGGCCAGTGAAAATGCTGAAATTGAGCATCTTCTAGATAATTCATTCGAGAGTATTGGTAGGTATGTGGGCCAAGATGCGCCAGCCGTAAAGCCTCCTCGGCTCTTTATTGAGGGTGGTCAGGGTGTGGTGAGCGACTATGATGTTGCCACAGATTCTATTATTTTTGGTCACGCCTCAATCACGGTGAAGAGACCGGCAGCCCAGATGCAGAGCCAGTTTAATCGCGCTGGTAATTTTAAAGACGGAGAAGTACTTTCTATTCGCGGATTGACTGAGGACTTGCCAGGCCTGGTAAAGGCTAAGGTTGTGACTGCTAACTCTGAACGAGTCAGCCTGCGTTATGAAGGTCCTTATACGATTTCGCGTCAGTCAGTACCAAAAACAAATGAAGAAATCGCTCAACTTGATGCATTTATTGCTAAGAAGATTGCGCCACAGTTAGTGGAGCCAAATTTCAGTGCTCCTGGTAGCGCAGAAGCTCATGTTAAGGCGGCTTTGCTCATCGGCGACAATCTCGGTACAGCTGATGCTAGTGTGCTCAACTACGCCCTGAAAAATAGTACTGGAGACAATCAGTTTAGACAAATTCTCTTTAAAGAGTTAGCAAGGCGGGCGGAAGAAGGTACATTGCCAGAGCGTACAGCTGCTCTATGGTTTAGCGAAATTGGGCCAGCTCTCAAATCGAATCCTGTTGAGAGAGCCCGGGCTTACAAAGACTTTCTTGATTACACTCCTGCCGAGATGCGTGATCAAATCACTAAGAGTGGCGAGGCTAATGAACTTTTAAAGCGGGCTTTCAATGCTGTTGGTGATGGCAGCAGTTGGCCAATTAAAGGCAGCGCTGCTGCTCACTGGGCCATTGGTGATGTGGCTCCAGCAATTAGACAGTTAGAAAAGATCAAAAGCGAAGTGCTGAGCAACTCAGATTTCAGGCAAATCAATTCAGGTGGTGACCGCAGCCAGCTGACGATTTGGCACATGCTCAGCAATGAGCGTGACGGTATTCTCGCCAGTTTGAAAAGAGATAAGCGAATTAGCCCTGATTGGCAAGTTTATCCTACTGAGGCTAAGTCTCCCTTGGATAGAGCTGGCGGTGACTACCTGTTAGTTAACACCAAAACTGGTGATTTCCACTTCTTAGATGCCACATCGAATCCACAAAAATCAAATGTATTTGCCTTGCGTGAACCTGGTGTAATTCGCACTGACAACGGTTTGTTTGATATATCTGGTGCGCTCAAGACTGATGATCCAAGCTCGACGGTGCGTACTCAAGCTACGAACTTTAAGCCTAATCTTGAGGACCAAATATTGGCCATGACCTCACGGCCATCGGCCTTCCGTCTAGGAGCAGATGGGCCACCTCTGCCCAGTCTGACCCGTACAAGTGAAGCTGACGCTACTACTCAACTCGGTCAACTGATTGATTGGGCCCGGGCCAAAGCCAGGGCTTCAACCGATTCGCGTGAGCGTGCCGATTGGCTTGATATGGCCAACATTGTAGAGCGTGCCAAAACCTACTCTAATATTCAGGCTACCCAAGTTCAGTCTGCTGAGTTGGGGCATAGCCTAGATTCTGTCACTAGAGCTGAACTAATTAACTATGCAATGACGAAGGTCAAGCGCGTGGAGTACGCCAGGCCATCTAAAGCAACAGCTGTGGCTGATGTTAACATCGGCAAGGACCATACAGTCATGCTCAAGACTAAGGATGGTGGCTACTACAATGGTGGCAATCTCGATGCTAGCATTGAAGCTGCTCGTCGAGAGTTTCTCGATTCCACACGTTTGGCTAAAGCGTTGAGCAATGGCCAGGTTGATGCACTCGGTGGCGATGGCAAGGCGCTCAAAGGGCTCAGCGGAGCTGAGCGGCAGGCTGCCATCGAGAAGCAATTGCGCCTCAACGCTAAGTTCCAGACCAATGTCAAAGCTTTGTCTTCTGTATTCATGAATGATCAAACCGTCATACGTAACGGTGGTGCCACCGGTAATAACCCTGCGGCAATCTTCGAGAACATTGGCAGTCGGCTGCGGGCGCGCAATGAAGACTCGTTACTTGGTCGGCAGTCTGAAGTGGCGGTTAAGCCTAATGTGGCATCGCAGGCGGTGCCTTCGGCTAGGGTGGAAAGTCTTGAAGGTGGTTTGCCTGAGTCGACAAAGCTATTGAAAGAGTGGAAGGAGCCGCCTTCTCGGCTTGATGCTCCAGCGCAGAATATCAGCGATATTCTTGACTTGATTATCGATGAAAATAACTCTATTCCAGTCACTGAGTTGCCTAAGCTGAAAGCTCTAAGAGATGCTTACAAAGACCCAACAAATCCAGAGCATGCCCGCGCTTTGAAGATGATTCACGATCTGATGCTGGGTGGCTAACCTTGCTCAAGTCAAACTTTAGAGTGTTAGCTCTTGCTAAGATTGCGCGACTATTAACCGGCTCCAGTGGAAGATTGGGTTATTATGGCTAGCTATTCAATCTCTTATAGTAGCTGCTAGGAGCGTCGTGAAGACCACAAGGGTCTCAATATTCAAAACCGCCTTAGTTCTTTCTTTGCTGTCGTTGTCCACTCTCGAAGTGCTGGCAGCAGAAGTAAGACAACCTGTGCACGTCTACTTTTTTACCGGTGGATTCATTGACGTATTCAGTCGTGAAACGGTCAAGAAGATAAAAACGAAAACGGAAAACATTGGCCGTGACTTAGAGATTCCGGTAAAGTTTGAACGACACTGGTTTACCAATTGGCGGTCGGTTTCCAAAAAGATTCAAGGGGATCGCAGCAAAGCCAAGGTGGTGTTGCTGGGACATAGCTGGGGCGCTGCCGGAGCTGTCCATTTGGCGAGAGATTTAGATAAGAAAAACATCCCAGTTGACCTACTAGTGACCATCGACACTGTTTCAGTGCCTGGAGCATCTCAAGCGAGTACTATTCCGGCAAATGTGCGTGTCAATTACAACTTCTATGAAGGAAGCGACCTGTTTTTGCACGGTCTGCGAAACAATAAACGAAAAGGTTCAAGTTCCGTCGACGGTATCCACAACGTCAAAGTTTTGGTCGGGCCCACTTTCTCCCCGCATATGACGATTGATGACAAGATTGAACCGTTAGTTTCGTGTCAGATCAAATTATTGATGCTTGATCAATTGGATCAACTGAACATTCCTGATCAACTCGACAAAAAGCATCTGGCAGAGCGGATAGCTGCGCTGGAAGAGAGTTTGTCAACAGACTGAAT
>CALRJJ020000026.1:0-16082 GCA_943367505.1 Flavobacterium psychrophilum
TAATACGGTGACGCCACCAACCGCTCCGGCTGTTGCCAGCATTGTCGTGCCCACGGCTCCGACACCAAGAGCGCCAGCAGCAGCTGTACCGGCTGCCACACCAGTGGCGATGCATCCTGGTCCAAGCCAAATGCCAGCAGCAACGCCAACAACTACAGCACCGACGATGCAGAGTTTCTTGCCCCAGCTATCCCACCAACCTGGCTCTTTAGCCATTTCTTTCAATTGATCTAAATCTTTTCTGTGCGCAGCAACGAAAGCAGGATCACCCTGTTCAATTTCGGCTAGCTTAGCATTGGCGGCCGATCTATCTTCGCGAGACAAATCATAGCTTGCCTCAAGCATGCGCACCAGTTGAGTATTCTTGGTATTGTTAGTCAGTTGTTCTTCAATTTGCGTCTTTTGCATATCAAGCATTTTGATCTGATCTTCAATACGCTTGGCTTCAATTTTGCCAGCTTCTTCAGTGACGAACTTCTTAGAACCAAGGCCTTTCTGCTCAGCTTCTAGCTTTACTTTCTCAGCCTCAATTGTTTGTTTGGTCTGGGTAAGTTCGCGTTTCTGAGTAGCAAGTTGACCATCCATTGAGGCACTAAGTGCCCCTAGGTCGGCTTTCACTTGAGCATTGTTCATGCCTTTGCCGTAAGCCGAGTCTTTGGTTTCAGTACTAGCATCAGTATTGCCGCCTTGCAATCTTTGGAACTGAGTGCGGAAATTATTGATATCGGTATTGAGTTTGTTTGGATCAAAAGTAGAAGAAGCAGCCATCTGCTTATCTAGTTTAGCCAAATCAACAAAACGGTTGTCGTTATAGTGTATTTGACCATCAGCACCACGGTTGTACATAACATCTGGGCACTCGGCTTTGACACGCAAAGTAAGGGTTTGAGCTTCGCCGAAACGACCTTGCTCTGCCAAGAATTGAGCATACTGCAGTCTTGCGGTCTCAGCCATAACAACAGTGTTAGCCATTTCTTTCAAGACTTCTGGATTTTGTCTGTTAGCAAAAGCAGGGTCTTTAACCATTTGAGCAATCAATGGCACATTGATTTTGTCAGCCTCAGCAACAGCTGCTTTCAGAGCTTTTTCTTGTTCAACTTTATTACCTTTGCTGCCAAGCTCAACAGCATTTTGCAGTTCTTGTGTGAGAACTTGCACTTTCTGCGAACCGTTTTCATTGCGAGGAAAAACTTCGTTTACAGCATTGAGGTAAAGTGGATGATTACGCAGCTCTTTGCTGCTGGCACCAGCCTCAGCAATTAGTGACATAGCATCGGTGATATCAGCACGATCTACTTTCAACTTACCATTGGGCATCATCTCAACAGGTGTATTAGGGTTAGTAAAACCTCCACCTTTGAGTTGTGCATAGATAAGCTTAGTAAAAGCAGGAGCATTTTCTAAGGTCTTGAAGTCGTCAAATTTATTCTGAGCAGCAAGCAAACTCTCGAGCTTTACTTTGGTGGCATTGTCACCAGGATTTTTCAAAGCTTCAGTGATATTGGCTGCGGAAAGTTTATTGGTATCGAGGCCAAGTTCTTTGGCAATGGTGTTGCGCTCAGCAATACTATTGTTGAGTTGACGCGAAACCTCGGCTTGATCAATCGATTTAGACATAACGACAGCTTGATTGGCAGCGTTATCAACAGTTTGTTTCAACTCTTTGATGCGCTCACCTACAGTGGTTTGATGAGGTTTGCCATCAGCACCAGTGACAGTAAGTTTTTCGTCCATCGGCTTTTTGCTGACAATTAACTCGGCTAAGGCATCAGCAGACTGTTTAGCTGTAGTAATGCGACCGTATATCTGTTCAGTTTGTTTCTTGACGTCAATTTCAGCTGGTTTAGCAGCGGCGTCAGTAACTTTTGTCTTATCGCCACTATCCTTGGGAGCGTTTCCTGCCAAGCTCAACTTGACGCTGGCATCGCCGTGATCGTCTACCTTTTTAGGGGTTGAGTCGGCTACCTTAGTTTCTGGCTTGGTCTCGGTCATGGTTAGAACCCTCTTGTTTCATATTACTGATTTAAAAAGACTCACTGTCCCTCAGTAATATGGACTATACAGATTGTTCCCTTTTCTGGACAAAGTCAGACAATTTTAGGCAACAAATTCCTCCAAAACGAAGGCGCCATCAGAGACGGCGCCTTGCAAGTTTCTTCAGGTAGTCAAGAGGGCGGTCTCCCTCTTAACTTCGCCTATGGGCTAGCATCAGGGCTGGTCACTCCATCAGCATTGGTTGCAGGCTTAGGTGTTGTATCGACCACAGGAGGCTTAGCTGTGCTGTCTACCGGAGCCTTAGGTGTTGTGTCGACCACTGGCTTAGGAGTAGTGTCTGCTGCAGCCTTAGGAGTTTCTGCCGGAATAGCAGTTCCTAAACCGTAGTCATAATCTTCAAGAGGCTTATCTGCTCCAGTTACCATTGGTCGCAGTGTCCAAGAGTCTTGAGCGGCGCCGGCAAATGGAGCAATAAGAGGAGAGCTAAAGGCTTGATAGGTTAATGCTCTGCGGTTGAGATTCTGACCAAGAATGGCTTTGACACCCAAATCTCTGGTTTCGGCCATGCCTAGTTTAGAGAAGCCACGGAAGGCAGCTCCAGCAAATAGACCTTCGAGAACACCGCTGCGCAGTAAGACTTCAGTGGCAGTCGGCTTAGTGCTGCCAAAGTTGGCTTCTAACATGGCTTCGCTGAAATTGTATTTCTTCTGTTGGCCATTTTCATCGACACCCTTAACCAGTTTGTCGTAGCCACCAGTCATACTTTGATAGGCATGTAAGCCAACCATGTACGAACCAACAGAAACAGCATCAGCTCTGCGGGTCATGCCAGCCTTAAGGGCTTGGACGTCGGCCAGGTCAGCTCGGGTAGTCTTCGGAATACTGAGACCTCCATAAAACCGATCGGTGTATAAGGTCTCTTTGAGCCACTGTGCTTTTGTTCTCTTGGTGATATCACTGACCTCAGGGGCCAGTTCGTCAAGTTTACGCCAGCCTTGGCCATTGGCACCCTTGCGTGAAATATCGCCAAAGATACCAGCTCCATTGGCTTCGATTTGACGAAGAGCAACACCATCGGCCTGGCCTTTAAGTCCTGGGAACATACGGGCCAACTCACTGTCTGGTGTAGCTTTAGCAACGTAGCTCTCAATTTCACCAATAGTCTTAGCATCACGAGTAGGTACAGAAATAGACTTGCCAGACATTGGACCGATTTTCGGTAGCAATGGCACTGATTCAATACTTCCCAGTCTCGATACTTTCATGCCGTTATCGAGGGTCGCCAATTCATCGGTGATTTTCTTGGCCGTATCGAAACGAGGATTGCCAGCAGCTCCGAGCTGTTCCATAGCTTGACGAGGGGTCAATTTTTCGTAGCCAGGAAGCTGTTTAGCAGCCTGCACAAACTCTTGAGTGCTGGTCAAATCTTTAGCAACAGCAGCCTTAATGTCGCCGACAGTGCTGATACCATTTCTCTGCAGCTCATTAATAGCCTTGAGTTCGGGAGTCATACCGCCTTCAACCAAGACCATAGCTTCAGCGCCACGATTGCTCAAGGTTGTCGGCAAGACTGCTCTCAGCTCATCATCGGTCATGTCGGCAATCTTACGACCGACGTCTTTGCTATTTCTAATAGCATCAGCTTCAGTCTTCAAACCTTTCGCAGCAAGACGTTCGCCGTACTCACCCAAGGTCATTACTTTACCAGCGGTGTTGTCCATGCTTCGTGCAGCCATAGCTACACTCTCATAGCCAGCGAGGTTGCGGTTCAACAGTTTGTTGCCAGCAATGCCACCGTACTTCATGGTTGATACCAGAGCGGTGACAGCTGCGGCGTGCACAGCGGTCTCAGTAGGAGCTTCCCACTGACCAGTGCCTAAGCGCATGCCCACTGAGCGGGTGGCGAAGTTGACACCGAAGGATGAAGCATCGGCAATAGCGTGTTTAGCAGCAAATCCCATCTTAGTTTTTGAGAGCAGAGCGGCAACACCCAATTGAGTACCGAATGAAAGAGCGGTATCAGCAATATCGAGACCAGTACTCCACATCTTGGTGTTAGCGGCAGTGGTCACGGCTTTGAACTGCTCAGGAGCAAGTTGTGCACCAAAGGCCTTAACTTGATCAAGAGATGGATCAGTAGCATTGGCACCATGAATTTCTTTGTACTTGGCGTCAGCCTGCTTCAGTAGATCAACAGCCATGGTTGGTTGATAGAGCGAGTCAATTTGCGGATTTGAGCGGTGCTCCCAAGCATTCTTCTCTTTGTTGAATACTGCGCCTTGCGAAATATACATCATCGCTGCAGCAGTTCTCGTGGTGACCGAAATATCAATAGCACCGGCTCTCTCTTTAGTGCCTTGCAAGAAGTCTAAAGCTTTGGGAATGAGACCTTGAGTGTCGCTTGAACCAATGGTAGCCATACTCTTCTCAAGATTGGCTTTCTCTCTCTTCATCAAGTCAACAGGCATGCTATCGGCAGCAGCATAGACAAGCTTGAGCTGATCATTCATGGACCTGTTCAGGTCCATCTGGTTAGGGCCAGTACCAAGCACTGGTTGAAGTTTTTCAGGGCTCTTGGTGTCAATGGCCAGAGCGTCTTTGCCACCAAGATAAGCGGCATACTCTTGACGAACAGTGATTCCGAGGCTGAGGGCATCAATTAGTTTAGCGTTCTCAGCGTGATACTGCAGGCGTGTGGCAGCATCTAATGGCTTGCCATCGATGGTTTGATTCTTTTCTAAAGCACCAACTTGATCAGCCAACTGTTTCTTAACAGCGGCAATGCGAGTTGGATCATCAATACGCTTGAGTAGTTCTTCGTAAAGGGCCTTAGTTTGCGGTATGTAGTCTGGGCCTTCTTTAGCCATTTTGTGGGCGGCATCAAGTAGCTGGTCAGGGCTGGCAGCGGCCAATTGAGCGGCCATATCGCCTGCTGCAGCTGGCTTAACAGCAGCGTCTGTAGGAACAGCTGCGGCATCTGTTGTTTTCGCAGGATTAGCAGTGGCATCAGCGGAGGCCGCAACCACAGGAAGTTTAGCACCGGTGTCGGTGGCAAGCTTTACAAGCTCCTGATTAGCTAACAGATTCTGTACAGACTGATCAGGCAAATTAGAGAATGTACTTTCTAGAACGGCTTTAGCTTTGGCTTTGTTGTCACTACCGTCAGAAGCTTTGCCACCAGCAGAGTTGAGCAGGGCAGCATAGGAGTAGTGAATTGTAGCCTTAGCATCAATGGCCTCTTGATAGTTCTGAGCTAAGCCGGTCATGCCAAATCGCAGAGAAATAGCATTAAGACCATTTTCAGGAGTACCAACCACGGCCATGGCGTCATTAACAGCTTTGCCGAAAGCAGGATGGGTCGCACCCAATTTAGCCAGGGCAGCGGTGCGATCAGCAGCACTGACATCGAGATTGGTGATAGTTTGCAACAGTCCGGCATCGGCCTGGCTAAGAGCAGGCTTGCCATCTTGACCTTTGGGGCTGCTGTTGACCATGTTTGTAAATTCAGTGTCGATCTTACCGACGGCGGTATTAAAGGCTTCGGCCTTTTCAGCTGGCACAAGTTTGCCTAGCTCGGTCAGACTGAATTCATACTTAGCTTTAGATAAAAGCAAATTATCGTCGACGGCCTTTACACTGCCGTCCAGAACCTTCACCTGCTCAGGAGTGAAGGACTTGGCGCCCTGGTCTTTCAATTTTTGCAGGAGATCACTACCAGCAACAATGGCGTTAATGTTGGCAGCTTCACTAGGCATCAAGCTTTTAATAGTGCCTATTCTAGATTCTTGAGTCTCCACTCCAGCCTGGCTATTGGCCTCTAACTTTGCAGCGGGTGCGTCAGTGGGCTTGGCAGTATTAGAAATAGCCGCTTTTTCTTGCTGGTCTCTTAAGTATTGGTGAATCTGAACAAATTCTTGTGGCAGCTTTTGGCCACTTTCCATAATGCGCGTATATTGGCGCATAAAGTTTTCGTCTGTAAGAATCGTTGCATTGGCATTGAGCTTGTCACCCAAAACGGCTTTCTGTTCGGGGGTTAGCTTAGACAAGTTTTTGGCATCTTCTGGAGAGAGTCCAGCGGCCTGAAGGAACTGAGTAGTACCTTCTTCAATGCGGCCTTGGCGGTAGAGCCACAGGGCTTTGTTACCTTGGGCGCAATCATTGACGCGCATAAGAGTGTAGTCAGCGGCTTGACGCTCAGCCAGCGCCCGCAACTTCTCAGGATCTTTTTCTGTCGCTTTAGCCTTGAGAACAGCCTCATAATCAGCTTTCGCTGCGGCGATCTGCTCTGGGGTAACTTGTTTGGCGATTTCAATAGCTTTGTTGTAGGCAGCCTCAGCATCACTCAGCTTATGAGCCCGATTAGCTTGAGGCACGTCGTTATCGAGGATGCGAGCAACTTCTTTAGACAGAGTCAGACCCTTAGCCAACTCAGGGCTCAGAGGCTTAGTCAAATCTAGAGCGGCGGCAGGCTTATCTGTAGCGGCGGCAGGCTTATCTGTAGCAGCAGCAGGCTTGTCTGTAGTGGCAGCAGGCTTGTCGGTGCTTGGAGCAGGTTTATCTGTAGTGGCAGCCTTAGCTGGTACAACAGCAGCATCAACCGGAGGCTTAGCTGAGCCTGTGTTATCGCCAGTGGTAACCTTAGGCGCTGTGCCAGTGTTCTCGACAGCTGGTTTTGGCGTCAGTTTAGGCTGCTCAAAAATTGTGCCAAAGTCGACCTTCTTCGGGTCGGCAGCAGCAGCATCTGGTTTTTTGTTCAAAATTGAATCAGCAACATCAGCCATTAGAAAGAACCCCTAGTGAAGCGACTATCTACACCCGCCATATTAATTTATTCCAGTTTTAGCGTCCTTTGAAACTGGGGAAACTACGTAGCCCGGAAGTCAAGTGGTTATATTTTTATCTTGGTAACTCGACTTCAACTGACTCTATCCGAGCTGAGTCATTCCTGGACAAAATTTTTGCTATCCAAGTCATAGGCTGTTTGCTCAAAACTCAAAACCAAGGTGATTACGGCTCCGCATCAGGGCTAGGAACCAAGTCAGCATTGGTCTTAGACGCGGGGGCCTGGTCAGCTTGTTTAGGCCTCTCAGAGTTGGGTTGAGGAGCTATGGTCTCGGGGGCTATAGCTGTTCCTAAGCCATAGTCTTTATCCTCAAGAGGCCGGTCGGCGGCACTGTTGGTTTTAAACTCCTGGTTTGCAGCAGGAGCGGCATACACAAAAGGTAAAAAGGCGGGAGAGAGAAGCGCTTGATTACCTAATGTTTTGTAGTTTAAGCTCTTGCTGAGTACAGCTTTCAAACCAAGATCCCGGGTTTCAGCCATACCCAGCCGAGAAAAGGCACGGAAACCTGGTCCGGCAGCGATAGCTGAACTTAAATCTCGAGCCGCAGTTCCAAAGAAGTCCATAGCAGTTGGATTAGTGCTGCCAAAATTGGCCTCATTCATTGCTTCGGCAAAGCTGTATGTCTTCGGATTACCATCTTCATCAACACCCTTTCCGAGTCGATCATAGACACCAGTGATACTTTCGTAGGCGTGATAGCCAACGATGTATGATCCCGTCGACACGGCATCTGCTCGACGCTTCATCCCAGCGGCTAGCGCCTGAACATCAGCCACGCCGGCATTGGTTGTTTTAGGAATACTCAAACCAGAATAGAAGCGGTTCGTAAAAGCAATCTCTTTAGCAGTAGTGGCAATGGTTTTAGGTTGTATTCTTTCAATCGGCTCTGCCATACCATCAAGCCTGCGCCAGCCCTGACCATCGGTTCGATTTCGCGAAAGATTGCCAAAGATACCGCGACCCTGGCCTTCCACCTGACGAAGAATGACGTCATCGGCCTGACCTCTTAGACCAGGGAACAAACGAGCCACTTCACTTTCAGGAGTTGCTTTAACGAGGTACGCTTCGACCTCAGCTATAGAGTTCAGTTGCCGGGTCGCCAATTGTCGGCCACGGTCACCGAGAAGAAAAATTGATTCAATGTTTCCAAGGCGCGGGAGTCGCGTACCATTAGTAAGCCTGGCCATTTCACTGGCAATTTTTTCAGCTGTATCGAAGCGAGTGTTACCCGCTGCAGCCAGCTGTTCCATAGCCTGACGAGGAGTCATCTTCTCGTAACCAGGAAGCGCCTTAGCAGCCTGAACAAACTCCGCAGTGCTGGACAAATCTTTCGCCACCGCGGCCTTGATGTCACCAACGGTACTGATGCCTTTCTTTTGCAATTCAATGATAGCTTTTAGCTCTGGGGTCATACCGGCCTGAAGCAGACTCATGGCTTCAGCCCCACGAGTGCTTAACGAGGTGGGCAAGATTGCCCTGAGTTCATCGTCGGAGAGTTCGGCAATTTTGCGACCAGCGGCATTACTACTCTTAATGGCCTGAGCTTCTGTCTTCATGCCTATAGCCGAAAGACGGTCACCATACTCGCCCAAGGTCATAACTTTGCCGACCTGATTGTCCATGTTACGAGCAGCATCGGCAACACTCTGGTAGCCGGAGATATTGCCCTGGGACAACTTTCTACCGACGATACCTGTATACTTTGCCGCAGCAACAAAAGCTGCTACTGCAGCAGCATGTGCCGTTGTATCGGCCGGATCTTCCCACTCACCAGTACCTAGTCGCATTAGTGCCGCACGGCTGGCATAGTTAACTCCAAACGAAGTAGCATCTGCAACAGCATGCCTGGCGGCAAATCCCATTCTCGATTTTGAAAGCAGAGCTGCCATTCCCAATTGTGCGGCAAAAGATAAACCACCATCGAGCAGATCTAGACCGGGACTCAAAATTTTAGCTTTTGTCGCGGTGCTAAGGTATTGGAACTGCTCTGGAGCCAGTTGAGCACCAAAAGCCTTGACTCGATCAAGAGAGGGATCTGTAGCATTGGCGCCATGAATTTCTTTATACTTGGCGTCAGCTTGCTTCAACAAATCAAGAGCCAGAGCTGGCTGATAGAGAGAATCGACCTCGCCAGCGGTGCGGCGCTCCCAGGCATTCTTCTCTTTATTGAATACGGCCCCTTGCGAAATATACATCATCGCCGCAGCTGTCCTAGTAGAGACAGAAATGTCTATAGCACCAGGCACATCTCTATTGCCTCGCAAGCTATCTATTGCTCTAGGAATAAAACCTTCAGTATCGCTTGAACCAATTGTGCTCATGCTCTTCTCTAAATTGGCCAGCTCTCGCTTCATCAGATCAACAGGCATATTGTCAGCAGCCTGATAGATAAGCTTAAGCTGATCATTCATAGACTTGTTCAAATTCATCTGAGCGTCGTTCGAAGCCGACATTGGCTGAAGGTTTTCCGGCTTCGCTACATCTATAGCCAAGGCGTCTTTACCGCCGAGGTAGGCGGCATACTCTCGACGGAGAATAATTCCTTGGCTCAAGAGATTCAACACCGCAGTGTTCTCTTTGTGATACTGCAATCTTGTGGCAGCATCGAGTGGCTTACCATCACGAGTTTGGTCTTTTTCTAAAGCAACAACATTGGCCTCAAGCTCCTTCTTCGCCATTTCAATAGCTGCAGGCTCTTCAAGACGCCTAAGTAGTTCTTCGTACGTGGCCCTGGTCTGGGGAATATAGTCTGGTCCTTTTTGGGCCCCTACCCGAGCAGCCTCAAGCAAGTTCTCTAGAGTGGCAGCAGCCAATTGGGCAGCAGTGCTATCAGATGCGATTGGAGTGGATACAGGAGCGTCACCGGACTCAACGGGAGCAGCAGCAGACTCAGTTTTAGTAACCTTAGGCAGCGTAGCTCCGGTATCACTGGCGAGCTTTATTACTAGAGGGTTCGTGGCCACACTCTGGAGTGCTTCTTCAGGCAAATTAGCAAAGGTCGACTCTAAAACAGCTTTGGCCGTAGCTTTATCATTAATGCTATTGAGCAGTAGTGCATAATTTAGGTGCGAGGCAGGCTGAATGTATGCAGCGTCATCATATTTCTGCATAGCTTCAGGCATGCTTGTTTGCAGCCGCAGTGCATAAAAACTATCTTCCGCACTAGCAAAATTGCCGATAAACTGACTGAGGGCGTTTCCTAAAGTAGGATGAGCCTGCCCCAGTTTTACTATAGCCGCATCGCGATCAGCAGCACTGACATTTGAACTAGTAATAGTTTGCCAAAGTTCTCTGTCAGCCTCAGTAATAGCTGACTTACCGTCAGCGCCCTTTGCACTGCTATCCTCAATCTTTCTAAATTCAGTATCAAGATTCTCCATAGCAGCTTTGACTGCGGCTGCTTTTTCTTCAGGCACAAGTCTTTCAAGCTCAGCACTTGTATATTCATATACAGTTTTGCAGAGTAGCAAGTTATCATCGGAGGCCTTTACACTGTCTTCTAAAACTTTTTGCTGCTCGGCAGTTAGTGCTGTTACGCCCTTACTGTTCAATACATCGAAGAGTTTCTTCCCTTCTTGAATGGCGGCGATATTAGCCTCTTCAGTAGATAGAAGCCTTTGAATTATCTCTAGTTTTGACTCTTTCTCAGGATCTACAGGAGTGTCAAAGACCTTAGTGGTAGCCGCCTTCTCTTGCAAGCCTCTTAGGTATTGATGAATCTCGACAAATTCTTGAGGAAGTTTTTGACCGCTTTCCATGATGCGCATATATTGACGCATAAAATTCTCATCGGTGAGAATGGTTGCACTGGCATTTAATTTCTGGCCCAATATGTCTTTCTGCTCGGCAGTTAGCTGTGCCAGATTCTTCGCATCTTCAGGAGAAAGACCCGCTGCCTGTAGAAATTGAGCAGAACCTTCTTCAATTCGGCCCTGACGATAGAGCCAAAGAGCTTTGTTGCCTTGGGCGCAATCATTAACACGCATTAGAGTGTAATCGGCAGCTTGACGCTCAACCAAGGCTCGCAATTTTGCCGGATCTTGTTCTGTTGCTTTAGCTTTCAGAACGGCTTCGTAATCAGCCTTAGCCGCAGCGATCTGCTCGGGAGTAACTTGTTTAGCAATCTCAATAGCTTTGTTGTAAGCGGCTTCTGCCTCATTGAGATTGTGGGCATGGTTCGCTTTGGGCACATCATTATCAAGGATACGAGCCACTTCGCTAGAAATAGATAGACCCTTAACTAGCTCAGGACTGAGCGGCTTAGTCAAGTCTAGTGCTGCCGCTGACTTATCAGGCGCGGCCTTAGCAATGTCTTGGGCTGCTGTAACTTGAACTTGCTCTGCTGGAGCAGCTTTCTCAACTTTAGCTAGACTGACAGAGTTGTCGCCAACTGGCTTTGATGTAGGCTTAGGCGCTTCATAAATTTTGCCAAAGTCGACTTTTGACGGTTCGGCTGGGTAAGCTTCTGCTTGTTTGCTCAAAATAGATAAGGCGACATCAGCCATAGAAGAAACTCCTAAGTTTTCTGGCTAGTAATGAGGCCGTTTTATCTAATTACAAAAGCAAATCAAATAGTCACTATCTCGGCCAAAGCCCCCCGGCTTCAGATACCTATATCCAAACAAGAGAATTCTTAGACAAACTTCTAAAGAAGCCGTGGGCAGGGTAATTATTCGCCCAGCTCAACAATGGTAACGCCGTCTCCACCTTCATAGGTTTCACCAGAGCGCTGGCGATTAGCATAGCGACAACTGGAAAGGAATTCGCGCACCACCGATTTAATAGCACCGGTGCCGTGGCCATGAATAATCATCAGGGGGCTAACACGGTTTAGAGCACAACTATCCACAAACTGCTCGACTAGACCATAAGCATCGTCGGCTCGCTTGCCGCGCAGGTCAATAGTGTTGCTTTGAGTACGAACGAAAACAGCAGGATCATTATATTGAATAGAATTCGCCGACTTTTTCTTTGCACCAGCTTTGCTCGCAAGGGAAAGGTTAGCAGGCTGATGGGCCTTGACCTTGGCCGTTCCTCTTATCTCTAAGTCGCTAGGTGCTACTTTCACCTTTAGAGGACCAACTTGAACCATGACCCGGTCAATTTTCAATTGCTGCTTATCTGAATAGATTATTTCTTGAACGATGCCAGAAGAATTCAGTGACTTAAGCCTCACAGTCATTCCAGCAGTAAGCACATTGGGATCTGGACCTTTGGGAATAATCTTTTGGCGCTCCTGCAGGAAGCTTACAGTAGCTTTCAAAGTCTCCAACTCGGCAGCAGTCTTTTGTGCTGCTTTTATACTGGGCTCGCGCTGCAGGCCAGCAATCATTTCTTTCATGATCTCGCGCGCAGCCTTGAGCTCTTCTTCTAGTTCAGAAGCCATGCGGCCCCGTACTTTTTCTTGCTCTAAAAATAGTTTTTCTTCTCTTTGATCAAGCTTAGCTTGCTTAGCTTCAAGATTCTCTTGCAGCAGGCTTAACTGCTCTTGCCTTTCATGCACTTGGGCGAGACGGGCGTTGAGGTTCTCAATTATTTGCTCAAGCTCATGCTCAGAGGCCACAGTCAATTCACGAGCCCGAGCCACCACCGCATCAGCTAAACCTAGACGCTGGGCAATGGTATTGGCTTTTGAACTACCCGGTACTCCCAAACGCAGTTTATAGGTAGGTGAGAGTGTAGCCTCGTCAAATTCGAAACTACCATTAACAAAACCACTATTTGTATAGGCCAACATTTTCAGCTCACCGAGGTGAGTGGTGGCAATGGTGACAACATCTCGCTCAAGCAGATGCTCTAAGATGGCGCGGGCGAGGGCCGCACCTTCTTTAGGATCAGTGCCAGCACCAATTTCATCGAGCAAAACCAACATACCGCGCTTGGCCGTATCAACAATTTCAACTACGTTCTTCATATGGGCAGAAAAAGTGGAAAGGCTCTGCTCAAGTGACTGTTCGTCACCAATATCGGCACAGACAAGAGGAAACAAAGCCGTCTTAGAACCAGTCTTGGCTGGAAGCAAAAGACCGCAGCGAACCATAAGCGAATAGATACCGATTAGCTTTAGTAATACAGTTTTACCGCCAGTATTAGGACCAGTAATGACAAGAGTGCGTTCACCCTCTTGCATAACCACTGTATTTTCAACAATGACTTTCTCTTTGTTCTGCCGATTTTGCAGGACAAGAAGCGGATGGCGGGCGCCACGCAGCTCGAGCATAGGCTGATTACTCAAAGCTGGTTTATTGCCACCATAGAGCAAAGCTAAGCGGCCCCGAGCCATGATGCAATCAAGATCAATTAAGGCGCTGTAGCACTCAGCAATTTGATCTGCAAAAGGTCTGAGCTGATCGCAAAGCTCAATAACAATTCGCTCGATCTCGCTTTCTATGGCTGAATCTTTGATTCTTGTTTGGTTTGAAAGCTCGACCACGCTAATCGGTTCGACATAGACAGTCAAACCTGACTGCGAAGCGTCATGCACAATACCGTCAAGCAGATAGCGCATATTGGCCATCACCGGCAAAACGAAGCGCCCTCCGCGCACAGTATAGATTGGCTCTTGAAGGGCTTTGGTACCAGACTGCGACTGAATAATGCGCCCCAACTCGTCTTTTATATGCTGGTCGAGTTTTTGCCTTTCTCTACGCAAAGAACGCAAAAGACTACTGGCCGTATCTTTGACCGCGCCAAAATCATCAATGGCAAAATCGATGGCCTCAATTTGTTTAGGCAAGGCTACTAAAGTAGCAACAAAGCGATGCAAATGAGGAAATTGAGCCGGAGTAAGTAAAGCCAGAGAACCGCGCACAGAGCGTGCCACTACCAGCAGTGCTTTGATACGAGCCAATTCTCCAGCAGTAATTACAGCCCCAGCTCTCAGTAGAGCTATAGACTCTCGAACATCGCTGAGCTTGGCCAAACTAAAAGCTGTGCGACTAGAAATGAGGGCGCAAGCTTCTTCAGTTTGATCCAAGAGAATCTGAGCATTAGCTATCTCAGCATCAAGATCAAAAGTGAAACCTAAAGAAGGCACAAGCTGCGAAGAGCGTCTCTTGCCCTCGGCTGTTTCGTTTTGCTCAGAAAGATAAGTGGTGAGCCTTTCCCATTCAAGGGAACGAAGACTTCTATGCTCGATGGTCACTATCTTTCAAACGTTGATTAAATTAGAGGAGTTAGTTCAACTCTGACGGAATACCGCCAGCAGCAGCACCAGCGACAACGGCAGTGGTGACCGGTTCAACTACTTCTTTAGGCATAGCAGCAAGTTGAGCCATTTGGGCGGCCATTTGAGCAGCTTGCTCTGTCAGCTCTTCAATAGTATCGGTGCCAAGCAATTTTCTTAGGCGGATCTTTTGGAGCTCGTAGCTGCGGTTGTTGCGTTTGTGCACAACACCAATACGCTCTAATTGCTTAATCGCTTCAAGGTGAGATTCGGGCACGGAAGCAACATCAACGCAGCCTTTCTCGTTAAGCCAAGAAATAGTTGGAGACAGGGTTCCCAGCAACTTGCGCATCGGCTGTTCGAAAACAGGCATCATCTAATACTCCTACAAACGTGCTTTTTAATGTTATCAGCTTGACAAGGGTGCCCTGAGGGGGTTATTGCAGGCTATGAAGCAATACCCATATATAATTAAATACATGAACACCCTTTACAAGTATGCAGGATTTAGCCCTGCCGTGCACGAAAGTGCCTTTATTGCCCCAACTGCCTGCCTTATTGGCAATGTCACTGTGGAGGAAGATGCCAGTATTTGGTTCCACACAGTAGTCCGAGGTGACATTAATGCCATTCGCATTGGTCGCAGTACCAATATTCAAGATGGTTGCCTGATGCATGTCACCCATCACCTTGGCCTCACCGTCGGCGATCGGGTAACGGTTGGCCATGGCGCCATTCTTCATGGTTGTACCATCGAATCAGACTGCCTCATCGCCATGGGAGCAATAATCTTAGACGGCGCCCGAATTGGCGCTCACTCAATTATTGCCGCGGGTTCTATTGTGGCGCCCAACAGCCAAATCCCTCCCGGCAGCCTGGTTATGGGTGTACCGGGCAAGGTTGTGCGCGAGGCCAATGCCAAAGACCGAGAGATGATTGAGCGAGGCGCAGCCAATTATGTCGGCTACAAACAGACATATAAAGAATCACTATCAGAAATGTAAATCTAGTAGCTGCCGATAGAACTTAATTCGACCAGGTCAGAATCGTGATACTTGGCCTTAGTCGAAACTCTGGCTACACGCTCAGCTCCACTTGGCAAATGACCGACTAGCCATGACTTGACCATGAACAAAGTAGTCGGGTCGATGTGGGCTGTTTCGATTAAGACATGGCCTTTGCCAGGCAGCCATCTTACCGTTTGGTCAGTTGACTTGAGTTTCTTGAGCAGAGTAACTACAGCGTTTTGCTGAAGCATGCGATCGTGGTCGCCCTGCATCACTAAAACAGGCATATCGGCCGGAATATTCTTGACGTGATTGATATTAGTGCGGATAACAGAAGCTGTCTTGAGCAACTCTCTCAAGCTCAAGGTTTTGCGGACCATGGGGTCTTCTATGGTTTCTTGAGCAATCTGGGGGTCTTCAGAGGCAAACTTTCTTATATATGGAACCATATCAAACTGTCTGACCGGATTAGCAAACAGAGCTGCCACATCTTTCACCATCTCTGGTTCGCAATAGTTGCGACGCTTAAGGGCCGGGCTGGACAAGACCAAGCCGCTTATCTCACCAGGCATAGCGGCGGCAGCACGAAGCGACAATCCCGCCCCCATGCTTTCACCAATAAGGAATACTGGCAGGTCAGGATGCTCATTGCGAGCGGCCCTAACCAGAGCTTTTAAGTCTTCTAAGCTCTCTTTGTAGCTAAGGGTGCTCTTAGCAGTTGGAGCAAACTGCCAACGGCCATAGCCGCGCAGGTCTTGAGCGTAAACTTCAAAGTCTAGACCAACCAATTCACTGGCCAAACGGTCATAAACGCCGCCATGCATCACCATGCCATGAACGGCAATGGCGACAGCTTGAGGCTTTACGCCTTTCTTGCGCCAGACAGAGACAGGAATATTCGGCAAGTTGGTCATTCCGTGCTCTAAGGGAGCATCATCACGCTCGACCTGGCACTGAGCCAGGGCCGGCAGGCTCTGAAGTGAAATTAAAGTACTAAAAAACGCAGCTGCTGCTGCGCCAAATGTCTTTTTCAGGTTTTTAATGCCAAAGCAAAGCTGACGATTAGACTTAG
>CALRJJ020000027.1:0-16007 GCA_943367505.1 Flavobacterium psychrophilum
CACTATTGAAGGGGACGCCACGGTCCTTTATATCAGCAGTTTCCTCAAGCCACTTTCAATCAAAGTGACTCGGATAGCCTTTGGTCTACCTATGGGCTCAGACCTCGAATACGCAGACGAAATAACTCTTACAAGAGCCATGGAAGGCAGAAGAGAAATTTAGCCAAAGAACTCGGTCATTGTTTGAGATATTTTGTCTACCGACAGCCCTACTTGATCCAGCAATATTGGTCGAGCACCATGTTCAACAAATTGGTCAGGCAGAGCAATACAGGCAACCTCAGCTAACTTTGCCCCAGGTTTGCTGAATCTCAATTTAGCGCCATACTCAAGAACAGCAGAACCAAATCCACCGGTGAGAACACCTTCTTCTAATGTGACTATCCGGGCACCAGGCTGACTCAAGAGAGAAGCCAACAACTTTTCATCAAGCGGCTTGATACTACGGGCATTGATCAACGTAGGCTTGATACCGGCTACCGAAAGTCCGAGAAGGGCTTGCTTGGCTGTTTCTACCATTGCACCAGTAGCAAGTACATATAGTCCGCTGGCTTTATTTCCCTCAACAACGACTTCCCAAGTAGCGGGGTCTATCTCAGAAAACGGCTGCCCATCACCTTCTAGAAGAACTGCATCAATTGCCTTTTCACGAGGGAAGCGGATCGCTACTGGTCCTGAAGCTTGCTTAATGGCGGTGTATACCATGTTGCGCAATTCAACGGCATCTTTGGGTGCCCAGACGCGGAAGTTAGGCACGGTACGCAGCCAAGCTATATCAAAAACACCTTGGTGAGTTTCGCCATCCTCAACTAAGCCACCGCGATCAATACCAAACAAGACTGGCAAGTTCATAATGGCTACATCATGCACTACTTGATCCATTGCTCGCTGCAAGAAAGTCGAATAGATAGAGACTACAGGCTTAAGACCAACCTTGGCCATGCCACCAGCCATGGTGACAGCATGCTGTTCACAAATAGCGACGTCAAAGAATCGATCAGGATATGCTTTGCCAAATTTGACAAGGCCGCTACCCTCAGCAGTAGCTGGAGTAATTGCCACCAAATTTGGCTCTAGTGCTGCCACATCAATCAATGCTTGAGTGAAAATATCAGAGTATGTCTTGGCTTTTGGTCGGGCCACAGAAGTAGCGGGCTCGACTCTTTCAGTCAGAGCGGGCTCAAGAGCGAAGGCTGGAACACCGTGATACTTGATAGAATCAGCCTCAGCTGGTGCGTAACCCTTACCCTTCTGAGTAATGAAGTGGATAATTTGCGGCGTTGATTTCGACTTGGCATTGTTGAGCGCAGCAATGACAGCTGAAACATCGTGGCCATCAACTGGTCCCGAATAGTTTATTCCGAGTTTTTCAAAAACAATTCCAGGTGTATCAAAGCGGTCTTTAGCCTGCTTCTTCACCATTTCAATTAGTTCCCAAACGGCCGGATTGAGCTTAGCTTGATCCAGCTTATTCTCAATGAAATCAATCTGCTTCTTAATGTCTTTATAGAAGAAAGTCTCTTTGATGCGCTTCATGTACTTAGTCAGACCGCCAACATTCTCCGAAATCGACATTTCGTTGTCGTTGAGAATAATGATCACGTCTTTCTGAATATGGCCAAGATGATTGATTGCTTCTAGCGCCATGCCGCCGGTCAAACCGCCATCACCAATTACAGCGACGACTTTTCCACTCTGCTTAAGGTGAGCTTTAGCCAGGGCCATTCCCACAGCCAAAGAAATTGAAGTAGAGCTGTGGCCTGCCACGAAGGCATCGTGCTCACTTTCGAGCGGATTGATAAATCCGCTGAGCCCTTTGAACTGACGCAAGGTACTGAAGCGATCACGTCGACCAGTGAGCATCTTATGCACATAGGCCTGGTGCCCGACGTCCCAAAGAAAAAGATCTTCGGGAGAATTGAAAACTTTGTGCATGGCGATAGTGATTTCTACTACGCCTAAATTTGAAGCCAGGTGACCACCGGTCTTGGCTAAGCTAGTGATTATCTCTTGTCTGATTTCGCAAGCGAGACTGTTGAGCTCTTCGCTATTGAGCTTTTTCAGCTCAGCAGGAGTGACAAGTGCGTCAAGGAAAGTAGTAGTCGGCTTTGCTAGCGTATACATTTGTTTAAGACTCGTAGCCTCGAATTCCCCGTGCAATGGGCTGTTCTGGGTAAATCATAGCAACCCATTACAACACTAGCGCATAATATTTTCAGTCATTTTTGAGAAGAACTTTGACATATAGCTAAGAACGGGCCAGAGTTTAGCTTTCGGCAGACAAATCCTGAACAATAAAGGGTTTTCAGATATTCATAAACGGACATTCAAATCAACTATAACTAATCTAGTCAACCTCGATTAACCCGCTCTTATCGAAGATCTTACATTTAGAGAAAAGAGCGCAGCTTCAGTGCCGCGCTCTCTTTTTCTTTGCTTTGCCGGTCAGACCTAGGCTGTTTGAGGGGCTACTATCTTGTAAGCATGCCCTTTGATCACAACTATCACCCGTTTGCCGACAGCAAGATAGCGAGACATATTGGGGAGAGTACGAGTGAGAGCGAAATAGCGCTCACTGCCAAACTGCACTTCCTCAACTTTCTCGTTCTTGTATTCACTATCGGTCCAATAGCCGTTTCTCAAATAGAAGGTTTTCTCTTCTACAGCTTTTACTCCCACCTCACTACCTTTTTGGTCAAACGCTAAGCTCTTCATTGCAGCCATCTTCTTCTCTCGTAAAACAGCTTGTTGTCCTGAACTTGGAGCCGCTGCAATTTTTGCACTGAGTGAATCACGAGTCTCATCCATACTCTCACGAGCATCCATAATGCCTCGGTCTTTATCAAAAGCTATCGATGATTGCGCTGGAGCAGCAAAGTTTGCCCCGAACTGGGCAGATCTGCGGTCAGTAATTCGAGGAGCATCGTCAACAATCTGTAACTGTCTGGCACTTTCTCTTCTTCCCCTACCAGCCCCAGCGGCTCCCCCAGCCAAGCTGGAAAAACCACGACTGCCTTCACGCATAGCTAAAGGCATAGATACAGGCATTGGCCGACCAATGGGACCATTATTAGCCAAACGATGATTTTCGTTAGGATCAGTGGCCAAAAATGACGTAAAGGCCGAAATAATTCCGTGCTTCTTAGACAGGGCAACAATCTCGTCTACAACTTCTCTAGTATTACCATTTTCTTGTGCCACTTCAGTCAGATAAGCAATTCTGCGCATAGCCCAGAGCTTAGGCAAGAAGCTATGGCCCGTTTGACTGGCTTCAAAAGAGAGTGGAAAAGTAAAGGCCTTGGCCACACCGTTGATCTTACCGCTAACTACAACGCTAGCCTGACCAGAGCCTTTGTAGCGCCCCAGCAACAGCACTTGCGAGCCAGCGAATACATCTTTAACTTGGCGCGGATATGTATCTTTTACAGTTATGCCATTGTATGCAATATTTACGTCAGAAAGCACTGGTGATTTGATTTTGTCGTAGAACGAGGACAATGCTGTTTCTAGATTCTCGCCTGGTTCGAGGAATTGCGAACTGCCATGATGTGACTCAGAGAGCTTATTTAGCAAACGAGTATTGACGTCATAACCAACGCCAAAATCAAACAATCGAATGTCTTTCTTGTTGGCTGCCAATTTCAAAATATTGGCTGTAGCAGTCTCACCAACAGTAGGCTCACCATCGGTCATCATCACAAGGTAAGCCGGACGAGAGGTTTCTTCTTTGAGCAAACTAATTCCAGTATGCAAGGCGTCACCAATATTGGTGCCACCACGAGCCTCCAGATCATCGATAAAAGCAGCTGCTGCCTTCTTATTCTCGGGCGTCGCTGAGGCAAGCGAACTTCTAAATGACTCAGCATCTGTGCTGAAGTTAACTAGACCAAAGCGATCTGCCGTGGACAGTGAATTGACCACATACTTCAATGCTTTCTTGCACTGCTCCATCTTTTCGCCCTGCATCGAACCGGATGTATCAGCCACCAAGACAATGTCTTTACCAACAATTTGGTTAGATTTGAGAGGAGGAGAAAGAGTGAGCAGGAAGTATCCATCTTCACCTTCCAGTTTGTGGGTTAACACACTGGCGGCCATGTCTTTATCAGAGACACTGTAATAGAGCAGAAAATCTTTGTCAGGCACTGAGTCTTTGGCTGAGTAACTAATCTTAGCCTTGCTATTCTCCAGGCGATCCACCACCACACTGTGCGACGGTGACCAGATTGTTCGGAGACTTTCTCGGCTGTCACCGGCCTTAACTTTGCCGCTCATGCGCACTGTAATTTTAGTGTCGTCTATAGGGCCAGCCGCCTCGCTATCACTTTTAAGAGGGAAGCGATACTTTATCAATCCGCTTTCAGCTTTCAAAAGTTGCGTATACTCAAGCTCGACCTTCTTTGTACCGTGAGCAGGTATGGGAAAAATTCGAGCACGAACAGTTTTGTAATCAGCATATTCAAGCAAACCCGGGTCGACCATTTGCCTGACAATCGCTTCGTATTGCTGGCGCGCTTCAGCAGCAGCCAAAATCTTGCCCTCCACAGGCTTACCATCTATATGAAGGGAAAAGCTCGAAAAAGTTGTATCTTCAGGCAAAGGAAACAAATAGGTTCCAGCTAAATTCTGATCTGTGTCATTTATGAAAGTCTGAGTGATATAGGTCTTAGCCACCTGGTCCGTAATATCAACCTTGATATCTTGCGACTGCATGCGCAGTCCATGGGAGACTCCTCCTTTCAATACAGTCGGAGTTGTTGGGGCGGGACCGGGGTCAAAAATCGGCACAATCAGGCCGCCACCGGGTCTTGTGCCAGGTCTTGACCCCGGTCTTGTCCCGGGTCTTGTGCCAGGCCGAATAATTGGCGTCACCCCACCCGGGCTCACCGGTCGACCCAAAATAGGTACAGACGTGACCGGATTGAGACCGGGGTTGAAACCGGGATGAAAAGCTGGGTCAGCAATCAAGAAACCTGCCGCTATGGCCTGAGGCGAAAGCAACAGTGATGCCGCCAAGCTGAGAACAGCTGCAAATTTTAAACTCATAAATTTCTCTCGCTAAAAATTAGGAATGCTTCCTGGCCTGACCTAAATGTAGCTTCTGACCACGCAAATTTCGGCCGGGCAAGCCACCATCGTGATCTGGGGTATAGCCATCAGTAGACCCAGGGTAAATACTGAGCGCCCAAGAAAGGCGAATTTGCTTCAACCGACAAGAAAATGGCAAAGTAATTTCAGGCTTTTTCCTAGATATTTGCCAAGCCACTCAGGCTAGACTACTCTTGAAGCAATTCTAAAAGTAATAGTTTTGTTTCGAGGAAAGCAATGCGGCTTCGCCTAATTAGAGCCCCAGGACCATCAGCACTGAGAAGAGATGGCTTGCTCTTTCAGCGCCTGACTTGGGGCGCTGCCGCTGGCGGCCTTGCAACCATCCTTCTAGCGGAGTCTCCTGTGCTCGACACAATGGAAATGAATCTACTTGAATGGCGCTATAAAACCGGGTACGAGCTCGCTCGCACTCTCAAACTAGTGGCGCCAGCTTTGGGTGGAGTCGCCGACTCTGAAACTAGAGCGCAAGATATAGCCATCCTTACTTATGATGATGATGACCAATTCGATCTTGAGGGCGAAGCAATCGAAGGTGGGCCGCAACCGGTCCAAGCCGTGCTGGCCAAACTGATCCCAATAGTTGAGTCAGGCAATCCATTACTAGTAGTACTCGATATAGATTTAAGCGGTAAAGCCGATCCTTCCCTGGTCAAGGCACTAAAGCAATATCGCAATAACATTGTTCTGGCTCTCTCTGGCAACTTAGACAATCCCAATGACTTTCCTTCTAGTGAACTGCGCAAGAGCGTATTAACTTGTGCTTACGATCACCTCATCAAAGAGTCGAGCGGCTTGGTTTGCCGGATGCCCATTTCAGCCAATATTTTTATGCCTTCTGACCGTTCTACTGAAATGTCTCCAGCCTTGGACATACTGCCTCAAGGCCTGGCTGAATATACCCGCGGACTATCGGCCTCTGGCGAAGCTTTCGAATCGTTGCCAGAAGTATTAGCACCATTGATGTCATCGAGGGTAGGAGTCGGACCTTCAAAAGCTCAAATTTCTTCATTTACGAAGGAAGAACTACCAATCTATATAAAGTTCTCCGGCACAAAATATCCAACTTATAAGATCTCGCAAATCATTCGCGACGCCATTGATCCAGGCGTTTTTGCTGGAAAAGTGGTCATGATTGGCACGAACTTCAGTCAGAAGGTCGACAACACACCGCCGGTTCGCACACCTTTGCAAGCCAAAGCACCAAACGTTCTCATCCAAGCCGAAGCAATCAGCACTCTCCATAATAATGAAGCAATTGTCTCCTTTCCGCGCTCGATCTTGCACCATATTTTGCTCTTACTCGGAGCAGCGCTAGGCACGGTTGCCTCAGTCCTACCCATGGGAAGACGCACCGCCGCTTTTCTCTGCACGGCAATGGTGCTCATGCTCCTCACCCAAATAGCCTTTCAATGGTTTAATTTACAATTCCCCGTACTGCCACTACTAGCGGTGCTGATGCTCACCTACATATTTGGTACGTTGATTTATCTTGATACCGACTTGCGCCTGCGCAACAAAGAGTTAGCTCTCGCCCGCGAAAACATGCAGGTTCGCGCAGAAGAAGAGCGTCAGCGTATAGCCGAAGACCTGCACGACGAAACCCTCCCAGCTCTTTCTGCCGTAGCAAGAATGGCAGATCGTCTAGCCCATGCGCCAGAAATGTCCGAAAGTTCAGTACCGGTAGAAATGCGGGAGAAACTCGACGGTGCTATTTCAGAAATGCGCCGAGTAATTAATGACTTGCACCCTTCTGTCCTTGAAACTATGGGATTCAAGCCTGCTTTAGAGAACCTACTGGCGATTCTCTCACGAGAAAAATTGATTCACGTTGATTTTGTTGACGGCGATACAGAAGATGACTATGGCTTTAACAAATTCACTCGCTTACAGCTCTACCGCATTGTCCAAGAATCATTGAACAACGTGCAAAAGCATGCCCATGCCAACCTGGTCAAACTGACCATTGGCGCAGAGGGAGACAATCTACGCATCACAATTACTGACAACGGCAAAGGCATAGACTTCAGTAGCATTCGCAAAGATGCTCATGGTCTAGTCAATATCAGACAACGAGCACAGCTAATCGGCGCCCAAGTAGAATGGAAGAAGCCCGAAAGTTTCGATACAGGCACCCAGGTAAGTTTGTCCATTCCAATTTCTAAAGAGGATAAAAATAATACCTAATATGAGTATATTGATTGTTGACGATGAAGAACGCGACAGAATCTGGCTAAAGAATTTGCTTACGCAAAATCTCGGAGCCCCTTATGCCGGCGCCATCTACGAAGGACATGACGGTCTTGAGGCCGTCGAGCTCAGTCAAAAATACAAGCCCCAGTTAGTCTTTCTCGACATCAAGATGCCCCAACTTTCGGGCATCAAAGCAGCTGAGCAAATTCTCAAACAACTGCCTGAAACGGGCGTGATCATTCTTTCTAATTTCTCAGATGAAGTCTATGTTCGTCAGCTCTGGAAGGTGGTGCCTCCCAACGGCGCTTTCGGCTACGTCTTAAAGAGTGCCTCAGACGAGCAAGTAGTGGAAGCGGCCAAGGCCGTTCTCTCTGGCGACTGTTGGGTGCACCCTGGTATTGCCAGAGTGATTCAACGCACACAAAACCGGGCGACATCGCTGACTCCAGCCGAATATGAAGCTCTCATCTGCATTGCCCTCGGCATGACAGACCATGCCATTGCTAGAAAACTCTATTTGACTGAGAAGGCCGTACAATCAAGACTTAAGTCGCTTTATGCCAAACTCGGTATTCCCGGCCGCAGCGAAGGTCATGAAACCGAATTCAATCAACGCTGCCGTGCGGTTTACCTCTCTAATCGTCGTGGCTTGATCAATCAATCCGAGCTTGACGATTGGGAAGCCAAATTATCAGAAGGCGCACCAACCTAGTAAATTATGAATAAATGCCACCAAGAACCAAATAAAATTTGTGTCCCCAGACTAGCTCTGACGGTCTCTCTTGCGTGTGCAGCTATATATCTAACGGCACTGGTGGCACCCGGTCAATGCAAAGACAATAATTTACGAGTAAGTAAGTCTGCAACAAAATCGAGCGAAGTACCTTCGTTTGGTGCATCGAATTCACCACTGGGAGAATTCTCTCGTGCTGAATCTGGCGTAAAACTGCTAGTAGGAATCTTCGCCAGGCTCGGCAACGAACCTCAACTAGCCTTAAAAAGCGAGAATCGTTTGTTGGCCTCCAGCAAGAACAAGTCGGGTTTTGACCGCGACACTCAATCACAACTATTGGCAGCAGCTCAAAGCAATGCCTCCAACTACCAAAGCCGCAATAGCCAGTTTGGCAATTCAATCAACAATCAGTATACAGATCCAGCCCTGGCAATAAGACCACGAGCGGTTAGTCGCAAAAGTGCAAGCGACAAATTTATCCCGATACAAGGTGTCACCATAGCCATGGCTCCGCAGAAAAAGACTTTCTACAAAGGAGAAAGTCACGATGAGAAGCGCGACGAGAGAGGCTCTGCCGCTGGCCAAGGAGGAGCATCACCCCAAGCCGAAGGTTACAAAAGCGATGCCGATTCCTCAGGCAGTACGCGCAGCCGTGATGATTCTCAGGTAAAGATATTTGCCGGCCCATCTAGCACGAGCAATGCTCTGCCAGTTGGCTCTAACGAAAAAACCTACATCCGCGAGTTCGGCAAAGCAGCTAACGCACCAGCTGCTCCTGCTATTGCCAGCTTTGGCAGAAATGCAGAAAGGAGCATCATTATCTCGGACGAGCCCATTATTATTAGCGACCGTCGTCAGAGCCAGCTTAGAGCCGAAGAAACTGCCAATGGTATCATTCGACCAACAGAGCAACCTGGTCTTTTCAAATACGTTCGCGAACATAAGAAAGAGACTCCAAAGGACAATCCGCGGGAAAACCTGAAAGAAAGCCTTAGAGATAGCAGCAAAGACCTGGCCTTCGGGGGCCAAAGTGCGGCTGGTGCTCTCGATCAACTGAACGAAAGCAAACTTGTAAACAAGCAAAAGCTGAAAAGCGCCAAACTGCAAAACAGCGCCCCGGTTTCAATTGTCTCTGAAAATGAAATGACATTAGAAGCCCAGCAGGATGGTTCGCCACTGCAAGTAGCTTTCTTGCCACCGAGTACGGTGCACGGCATCAACGGCTTACCTTTAGGGGCAAGCGAAGCCGACACAGCTAAGTTCTTCAAAAATCGCGGCAACCTCAGCCGCTCCTTCATTTCGGGCTGGAAAGTCTGGACACTGCTAGACGGCCAACAGACTCCAATTCTTCAAGTCTATCTGCGTAACGGACGCACCGAAGCTTTCCGCATTTTCAACCAAAGCTATGTTCCAGCCGGACTGGGCGTGGCAATCAACGACGAACTGCCCTCCATGAAAGGCAAATTCGGCGAACCATCCTTTATTCTGGAGGAACCAGGAATTAAGCCGCAAGTGGCAGCTCAATCAGCAACAATAGTGGCAAAAAACTATGTTTATCCTGTTTCACAAGTGAGCTTCCAGCTTGTGCGCAACGGCCCAAGCTCACCCCATATTCACAGCTTGCTGCTGTTCCGTTATCTCTAGACTCTGCTCTTGCAATTACAAGACTTGTTCTCAGTACTGGCTATAAATACTGGCCGTCAATGTCAAGAGCAGCAAGGTTTCACATACCTTTATGGGATGGTTCTCGAATAAACTAATGACTCTTTATCAAATGCAGTGATAAAGTCTAATTCCCCAAGAGCCGAAAACAAAAAATGCTGCCAAAAGCCGAATTACATGTGCACATTGAGGGCACTTTCGAGCCCGAGTTAATATTTGCCATTGCCGACCGCAATAAAGTCGAAGTTCCCTATCCGAGCGTAGAAGCCCTGAGAAGCGCCTATCAATTCTCAGACTTACAGTCTTTTCTCAATCTTTATTACGCCGGCATGAATGTTCTCAAAACAGAACAAGATTTCTTTGACCTGGCCATGGCCTATTTCGCAAAAGCCAGTGCCCAAGGCGTAGTTCATAGCGAATTGTTCTTCGACCCGCAAGCTCATATAGCTCGCGGGGTACCCTTTGAAGTAGTGATTAACGGCCTAGACCAAGCAGTGCGCCAGTCGAAACAAACTCATGGGCTCTCAAGCTCACTAATTATGTGCTTCCTCCGCGATCTGACAGCCGAATCAGCCATGGAGGTTTTCAACCAATCCCTGGCCCACGGAGACAAATTCGTGGCCGTTGGCCTGGATTCAGCCGAAGTTGGCAATCCGCCTTCCAAATTCAAAAATGTTTTCGACAAAGCCAGGGCTGAAGGCTTTGTCACAGTGGCTCATGCCGGAGAAGAGGGACCACCGGAATACGTTTGGCAAGCTATCAATTTACTTAAAGTATCGCGCATAGATCACGGCGTGCGCAGTCTTGAAGACAGCAAGCTCGTGGAAACCCTGAAAGAGCAGGCTATCCCGCTCACAGTTTGCCCGCTTTCAAATGTCAAACTGAAGGTTTTCTCTAGTATGGCCGAGCATAACATCAAAAAGATGCTCGACCTTGGCCTCAACGCCACAGTCAACTCCGACGATCCGGCTTACTTTGGCGGTTATGTCGAAGACAATTTTACCGCTGTGAGGCAGGCACTCAATTTAAGCAAAGCAGAAGAAATTCAGCTCTGTCGCAACTCTATAAATGCGGCATTTATAGACGCCAGTGAAAAGGCTCAGTATTTAAGTCAACTTGAAAAAAGCGCAGTCTAAAAATAGTTTGAGAAGCTAACAAGGTTATGAAGCGGAGAATTAAGCGCTAGAATGAAGACTCTAACGGTAACGCCATGAAGTCTTATCTCCCCCTTTATCTAAAACACCGCCCCCAGTCGCTGGGCGACCTTGTCGGCCAGAAGTCAGTGGTCAAGACCCTCACCAATGCCATCGACAACGATCGCATTGCCCATGCTTATCTGTTTACCGGTCCAAGGGGTTGCGGCAAAACTTCTAGCGCCCGCATTTTAGCCAAATCGCTTAATTGCGAAAAAGGTCCCACTGCTGAGCCCTGTATGACCTGCACCATGTGCATCGAGATTAAGGCCGGCAATTCACCTGCAGTACTAGAGATCGACGCCGCCTCAAACAACTCAGTAGATGACGCCCGTGTGCTAATCGAGAGAGCACCTCTGGTAGCTCAAGGCGGTCGCTTCAAGCTGTACATCATAGACGAATGTCACATGCTCACCAAAGAAGCATTCAACGCCTTACTGAAAACAATCGAAGAGCCGCCACCCAACGTCATCTTTATTTTAGCTACCACCGAAGAGCATAAAGTTCCCCCTACAATCATCAGCCGCTGCCAGCGCCTGATGTTCCGCCTTGCCAACCACAAAGAACTTTCACAGCATTTGCGCAAGATTGCCGATATTGAGAATATTTCTATTCTTGATGAAGCCATTGACCTGATTGCCAGACGGTCTGGAGGCGGTTTGCGCGACGCCCTCGGCCTGCTTGATCAAGCTAGCCTGCTCTCATCGCCAGATAAGCCGGTTTCGATTAGCGACTTGCTCACATTACTGGGTGCCATCGACGAAGATGTCTTAATACAGATTAGCGAAGGTATTCGCGATCGAGACGGCTCCAATGTTTTAAGCGCACTACACAGCTTACTGAGCCAAGGAAGAGAACCATCCTTGGTGGCACTAGAACTATCTAAGCACTTCCTCAACATGGCCAAAGCCCTTCACCTGGGCGGGAAGAAGAGCACATCAGAGAGCGAAACCGATGGTGTACCGCTAATCAACCAGCTTATCACTGGTACGCAAAATTATATTGACCAAGTAATAAAGTTAGCCCCTGCCTTTGAGGGGGCCGAGCTAACACAAATGGTAGAACAGCTTGATCGCTTAGAGCAAAATTTACGTCGCTCTACCCAACCAGCTCTCACCCTTGAAGTTGGCTTGTTAGCACTTTGTCACCGCCACGACATTCTCATGGTGAGAGAACTTTCTGCACGCGTACAGCAGCTAGAAAGTGCTCTATCGGGCGGCAACTATTCACTACCTGCACCAACGGCTCATCAAAGTGCAGCGCCACAACAAGCTCAACACAACTCCGCCACCACCCACGGTGCAGCACCGCGACCAACGCCAATACCGGCTCAGCCAGCGCCGCAACCAGTGCAAAATCACCCTCCCGCAGCGACTGCCCCTCCAGCTAGAGCGCCAGAATCAATATCGGCACCAATGCCTGCACCAGTTCAGCAAGAGCAGTATGCTTCCGCCCCCGCTCCAGCAGTGCACGACAATGATGATGATGATGACTATGAAGGCGAAAGCCAGCCAAGCCCAGCACCAATCTCAACTGGCGAATTGGCCGTGCCAGTTCGTTCCGAAGCCATCGACGAATTCTGGTCGAACCTGATGGACTATTTGCAACAAAAGAGCATTCCCACCTTCAGTATCTTCAATCAGCATGGTTTCGCCCTCTCGCTCAAAGAAGATGAGTTCGTCATTGGCGTGCGCAAAGAACACTTCGTTAGCATGCTAGAGCGCAAAGTCGACCAAATCAAAATCGCTATCAAGACTTTGACCGGCAAAGAAATGTTTGTCAAAGTAAAAGTCATGGGAGAAGAGGTGGGCACACGCGCCCCTCAACCGGCCAGAGCCGCCAGTGGCCGTGAAAGCGAAACAGCTGGACGCAGCGGCGGAAGCCCGCGACCAGCCGACGAGCCAAGTGACCCGGCGCCCTTTAGACCCTATACAGCCGAAGTCCAGCCAGCCAACCCAACTTCTCAATTCAATGAAGAAGCCCCCCGGCCAGAGCCCCGGCCCGAATCTAGGCCAGAGCCTAAGCCTGAAGCTAAACCTGAACCCAAGCCAGAGAGCAAAAGCGACTCTAAATCGTCCAATAAGTCTTCCTCCAAGCCTGAAGCCAAAGGCGAGAAAAAGCCCTGGGTGCCCAGAGACAAGGGCAAAGAAGGCGCCTGGCAGTCAGGTGGACCAGCCAAGCCAACCCCCGAGTTTGCCGGAACTGGAGCAAACGCCAGGGGAAGCGATGAGGTCCTGATGGTTAAAGAAGCCTACAAATTGTTTGAAGGTCCTGGCTCTAGATTTATCGGCTAAAAAGTTATTGGGTGCAAGCCAACCAGAGGCTTGTCAATACAGTTAACGAATCTCAAACTTCTCACTGAATTTAACTTCATCTTCACTAATTTTTTCGTCACTCATTTGACCGGGCTCAAACCACTTGACCTCGACACTATCCACGATTGCTGACGGTGGTCCTTCTTGACACCAGGCAATCAAGCGATTGAGAGCGGGCTCAGGGCCAGCTGCCACTGCCTCAACAGTACCATCAGCTTGATTTCTCACCCAACCCCAAAGGCCCAATTCTTGAGCCTGCAGCCGTGTACTATGTCGATAAAAGACGCCTTGGACTCGGCCGGTTATTTTGAGCCAAACATAGCGCTGCATATAAAAACCATATTCTCCCTTTTAGTGGACTGTTTAACAGGCTAAAATGTAGGGACTAGTCTAACAAAGGGCAGGGCCGCCTGAGAAAGACAGGATATTTTGACCGGCACTTTTAGAGCGACATTAGCAAGAGACAACAGAACGACCAGATGGCCAAGGAAACTGAGAAAAATCGAGAAGAGTCTCTGCAGGCCATTGATGCTGCTATAGCCTCATTGCGCAGCCAAGATTGGGATCTCAACCCTTACTCGGTAGCAGCTGCTGCTGAATTAGAACCAGAAGAGGTCTTTGGCAACAAAGCAGCCATGGACAAGATTATGGCCGCTCGGGGCGATGGTAGTACTTATTCCCATGACGCCGTTCTAGCTGGCCGCTGCAAAGAACTTGAAGCCGAACTCGATAACGCCGCCACCATCAACCAAGATTTGTATGACCGTGGTTCTGAATTAGCTGAAAGGGTCTTAGAACTTGAAGCCAGTGTGGCTGAACTAGAACAAGAAGCTGAAACCCTGGCCTTACAATTGCAAAATTCCTGGTCTCTCGGCTACCAAAAAGGCTTAGCAGAAGGCCGCGAACAAGCCTTACTACCACCTGAGCAACGGGTTGATAGTCAGCAAAAGCCCGCCTCCAAAACGGGCGAGCATCCGGTGGTCGAGCTTGTCACACCTGAGCCTGTCAAAGAAAAGGCGGGAGCAAAGCCGGCTTCAGGCGGAACCATTACCGACGAAGACTTACCGACTGAAAGCCAGCTGAAAAATTCACAGCCACAGCCAGCAGCCGAGGTAGCTCAGGCGCCTGTCAGTCAGCCAATAACATCAGTGCAAGCGGTGAAAGCAGAGCAAGTTGAAACAGAGACCGTAAAAGCCCCTGCCGCTCAAGTAGTAACAAACGAACCAGCCCTAGCCATCGTCGAGACTAGCTCTGCCTATAACGACAACGTATACAACGCAGTGAGCGACCACCGCTCTCCTATTTCAGTTTCAGAAATCTACGGCGCTTTGAGCTGGAAACAAATCGAAACCGTTTACCAATACAGTACGGTTGCCGGTAAACCCAACACCAATCTCTACTTCGAGCCGCTGAGCCGTACGCCAGAAGAAGAAGAGCAAGTAGAAGCGGAAGTAGCTACTCCCGCCGAAGCGAAAACCTCTGTAGAAGAAAGACCAGCGTTCGAAGCTAAAGCTCCAGCGTCAACAGGGCAACGGGCAGCAGCAAGAGAAGCACAAACAGCTCAAAAAGAGCAGTCAATAACAATAGATCCGAGCCCGCCAGAGCGAACAGTCCGCAGCAAGGGCAGCGGAAGACTACCCGACATTTCTTTCGATCCGCCAGACGAACCCATAGTAGGGGCGCCACCGACCAAGCCGATTGTCCGTGCTGCAGATCTAGGCGAACCAGACTTTATCAACCAATACGATGGCGGCTTGACTGGCGAAAACTTCCCCAGCCTTGATTCGCTTCAAGCAGCTGCCGCAGCCAAAGCCGACAGCGCTACATTTGACAAACTTGATGCCCTGCCAGCTCAAGCTACTGAGGTTCCAGATATTCTTGATCTGGACCAGCTAGACATTTTTGAAGGCATGGAAGATATGGATGAACTGAGCAAAATTGAAGTGATAGAAGATGTTGTTCTGGCCGCACCAAACGCTAATATGATCAGCCAAAGCGAAACGGCTGCCATGCCGAAAGTTTCCGGCGAAGACTTGCGCGACCTAATTAAAACTAGAATCAAGCAAGCGCAAGATCATGATCCTCATCAACAACACTCATTCGAGCAGCTCCTAGACGCGGCCAATGCCTCGGGAACAACTGAAGCCGCAAGCGAAGCTCCAGCTGCCGCACCGGAAACCAGCAAAAGCACCACCCCTGGTGCAGAAGAGATACCGAGCACTGCCGCTATTGACTTAGAAGCACTCAGACATGGCGCTCGCAACAAATTTGTGGGCGGGAAATCCCCTTCTACTCCGCCAGGAGCAGCTGGAGCCACGGGTTCAGCCACTGGAGAAACTGCAGTGCCTAATGCCGGCGCAGCTGGAGCCGGAGCCGGAGCTGCGCCAGGACCGGGCGGAGCGCCGACGGCCCGAGTTGCCCCAATCCCAGCTGACATTCGCAAGCACTGTATGATGCTGGGAGTGCGCCCTGATGAATTGACAATCAAAATCGTTATCGAAGCCTGGAAAGCGCAGATTACTGCGCCAGGCGTTCACCCCGACCAGGGAGGCGACACAGAAACTGCGGTTTATCTCAATCTCGCCAAAGATTCTCTGGTCAAATACATCGAAGCCCAGGCGCCTAAGCTGGGTAAAAAGTTCGGCCAACCAAGCCAAGCTAGGGATTCACAAAGCAAACCGTTCACCATGCGCCAGGGTCCGGATAAAGATACGGACAAAAAATAGAACAGCATGTCTAAACCAGTTGTAGCAATCGTCGGACGTCCAAACGTTGGCAAATCAACCTTCTTCAATCGTTGTATCG
>CALRJJ020000028.1:0-15810 GCA_943367505.1 Flavobacterium psychrophilum
AATAAGCTTGCTGATGCTGTCACCACCGGTAATACCAATTTGCCGGAGGCTCTTAAATTAGCTACGGCTCGCTCTTCTAAACCCATATTAATATTGTTGGTGACAGACGGCCAGGCCGTTTCTAGTAAAGAAAATGGAGAGATACTGGCAGCTAATTTAGCTAAATCAGCGGTTCTTCGACGAAGCAAAATTGTTTTTCTACAAGCTGGTTATTCACCTGAAGGAGCTACTTTTGTTGCATCACTGAACGATGCTTTAGCAGCGCGAGGTATGGGCAAACAAGCTCACACTGTTCTCTTTGAAGAAGCTTCGCAAAAAGGAATTCTTGGCACCATTGAGCCGATTTTGGTTAAGTAAGTAGGCTTGTTAATTATCAGCTATCGCACAGTTTGCGCCACTCTTGCAACTGTTCGATCGTCAAATGAGAATATTTGAGAAACTGTGCCAGAACCTCTACATCTACAGCGCTGATAACTGAATCTGGACCAGGCTCGTCGTCGGCTAAATTGCAGATTGTTTCAAAATATTTTTCCAAGACTTTGAACATTAGTAGTGCTTCGGCAGAGAAATTGAATGGCATGGCTTCGGCATGCTTGATTTCGCGCAGTGAGACACCATCGCCATTAGTATCAATCTTGCTGAAATTTTCTTTCAGTAGGTCCGCCAGCCGCTCGCCGCTTAATGTTGTAGTTGTCTGGCTGGCGCTCTCGCTATTGCGAAAATCACCGAATAGGTCTTTGTAGGCGCTAGCCGCCATGCGTCTTCTTTTTTCAGGAATGTCAGTCATAACGGCCCTATTTTGCCTCGTCACAAAGAGACTCTAATGATAGTGCATCGCTGCCAATATTAGGCGACATCAAGACCATATCACTCTAAGGGCATCTCATTGCAAAACAGCCATTTTGATCTAAGCGGGCGGTCACAGGTCGGTTATTTTTGCATTCTAGAGTGTACTCAGGCAAAGACAAATTGATGATAGCTGAAAATAAGCTTTTCGGTAATTTCGTATCGTACTTAAGTAATTGAGATTCTTTGAAAATGGCAGAGTATCGAGCACCTGAAAGCTTTAATAGACATGACTTTTCTAGGCCCGATGGTGTTTCAAGACGGCATGATCCTTTAGCGACCCTGCTTGAGGAGGCTCGGCTTAGTGCTTACTCTGACCGTATTCGACCAGGTGACGGAATGGCCGCACAGCGTTTCACTGAGCAACGCTGTGGTATCAGCAGATGGCCGTGCGCTGGAATAACACCAGGGATGGTTAGGATTGGCGATCAGTTATTGGGTGCATTCGACAGGCGAATGGGGTCTGTAGCCTCTGCAGTGCCGTCAGGAATCATTTCCGAAGGGATATATCTTACTAAGGCTACTTCAGAACCGCCCATGTTCGACAGCAACAGATTTGCTTCATTAACCCGTCAAGAGCCAAATTTAGAGAGAATGTTGATGGAAAGACTCTCTAGTCAGCCCGGAACGATAACGCAAAAAATGCTGACTGAGGCGGCTTTAGAAGTTTGTACTACACCCGAGCAATTGACCGATAAAAAAATGGCCCTCTTGTTGCTGCATAATTTCACCAAGAACTTGACTGCTATGACGCGTAACCCGAGTCTCTTAGACCAGCAGTCTGCTGGCGAGTATCCTGGTAATACTTATGGTCAATTGCAAGCGAAGTCGATAGTAGACAGGCTGGAGGAACTCAGTCAAAGCAAAAGCCAATCCGATCGCATGGGTCAGATTTATCATTTTTATGGTGCTGCTTTGGCAACCTATGCTTTTGATAGAGGCTCATGGGTTGGTGTTCAAAGATATTGGCGGCTGGTCAGCAGCACTGACCCTCATAATTCAGCAAAGAATGGTGCCGATATGTTGGGCTATCAGCTGGGGAGGCGACTTCAAGAGAGCGAGGTTATCGATCGACTGCTCTCGCCTCACTAAGATTTGATGTCTGATGCATTCACCTGTAGTTCAAAAGTCTTTTAATTTAGACCCAAACGTTGTACATTAGACCGGTCGATTATTTCAGGAGCACTCATGAGTACCAAAAACAAAATCGCCCTGGTGACTGGAGCTAATAAGGGCATCGGTTTTGAAATCGCCAAAAAGTTAGCTGCTGCTGGTTGCACCGTAATTTTGGGCGCGCGCAATGAAAAGCTTGGTCAGGAAGCATGTGAAAAATTAAAAGGTATGGGATTTCAAGCTGAATATCTCAATCTCGATTTGCTCAAACCAGAAACAATCGAAAAAGCTGCAGGGGCAATAGCACAGAAGTACGGCCATCTCGACATCCTCGTTAACAACGCCGGCATCGTTGAGCGCAGCGACGGCAGCCCAACTAAGGCAAGCATTGATTCTGTAGAAGTGACAATGCGTACAAATTTCATCGGACCACTGAGGGTCACTCAGGCTATGGCACCACTTCTGATTAAGTCGAAAGAAGGTTCTGTTGTGAACGTATCGAGCGCTCTTGGCTCGTGCGCCTTCAATGGAGATAGAAACTCGCCTTACGCCGATACAAAGTTTATCGGTTATTCCGCGTCTAAAGCAGCACTGAATATGATGACAGTGCAACTTGCCTATGAGTTAAGAGACACTAACATCAAAGTAAATTCTGTTTGCCCAGGTTATTGTGCTACTGATATAAACGACAATCAAGGCCATCTTACAGCCGAAGAAGGTGCGAGAGAACCAGCACGTCTTGCGCTCATGGATCAATCGGGAGTGACCGGAGAGTATCGTAATTCTGAGGGAATCATAGCCTGGTAGATAACGAATTTACCTTCTTGGTTTTATTTTCTGGGCACTACTATCGGGTAACCGCCGTTGGATAAGACGACGGGCTGTCCATTGTGAGTGAAGGTCAAACTAGCTGCTAAAACTACATCCGATTGATTTGCATTAGCTGCGTTTTTTGAGTCAATTTTCTCGCTGTCGAAGAAACTTAAATTTGGTAAGTGTGCATCTGCTGCCCCATTAGATTGTTGAGGTCTATAGGTTTGTTGAAAGGAATTGGCTTCTGCCAGCAGTGAGTGAGATGCGGAATCGTTTGGTCTACTAGCAACATCGATCTGCGACTCTACTAATTCGCTCTTCATGATTCGTCCTCGGATGGTAAATGGGGGGAGGCAATGCCTAACATCAACCAACTTATTGGATTGTTATAACGGCGTTGTGACGGTGTTGGCAGATGGTCGGCAAGGAACTCAAAGACAAGTATCGCGACATCAAAGAGATAGAATACGAAATTAAGGACTTGGATGCAGCGGTGCGATAGACCTCAACATCGGAATTTTTCATCAGTTGAAGCCAGTGTGAGCTAATCTTGTTTCCAGTTGTGCAGGTCGTAAAGATAAGTAATCGTTGTGTCTTCACCGGCAAAAATGTTTTTTGCAACCATTGCTCCTAAAAACTCAACACCCTTGCCCAGTCTGATGGTGGCATTTGGCGCATATATTATGCCAGTGAATTTCGTCTCATCGCCTAGGCTGATAGTGTCGGTGCCGTTGTACCAGATCTCTAGCGTCGAGCGCTGCTGGAAGAAAGCCCATGGAGCGCCTTTGTTGATAAACGCTCCTTCGTTTGATGCAAAGACCGCTGTAGCCTTGCCATCGGAGCTGCCAGGCATTGCTGCTTTTTTCTGTTCAGTGAGTTTACTGATTTTTTTGACCGAATTATCTTTGATGAAAATTCGTACTCTACCTGGCTGCGGCATTACGATGCGCTCGACTGTTAGATTGTCGGCGATGTAGTCGCCGGCTTTTAAAATTAGCGACTTGCCATCGAGAGCGGTGCTATTTGCTGGAGCCGTTAGGGCTGGACGGAAAGGTCTGGCCATAACGGCCGGTGGCTCTGTGAACTGCGGACCCATAATGCCACCAAGAAAAGCTCCTCCACCGCCACCGGTGCCTCGTCCGCCATAGCCTCCAAATCCAGGGCCACCTACTCCTCCGACTCCTCCTACTCCTGTGGCTCCCGTGCCACCAGGATGAGCCTGCATCAGTTGCTGGAGATCAACCGGAGCTTGCGTAACCTCGACCTTTGGTCTTAGTGAGCCTTTGGCGCCATCGTAAAGGAACATAAGGTCGCCAGCTTTGTGCTTTGGCTGCGGGCTGCTCATTTCCCCAAAGCAGCCGGCAAATGAATAGTTGGGAAATGGCAATGGACCTTGTGCTTGTCTTTGTTTGACGAATGCACCATTTCCAAGAGACAAGTTAGTGCTGGCTAGCGCTGCGTATTCAAATTTGTAGGTGTCTTTAATTTCTTTTGCTGGCTCTAAGACCTGCGGCTCATGAGGCTCCGGATGCCATACATTTTCGACTTTGTTATTTTCGCCTTTATTATTCTTGCTGCTATCCAGGCCCATCGCAACCGCTTCTGCCGGTAGCTTTTTCCTTGAAGCTTCTTCAGCAGCTTTCTGTTTGCGTTCGCGCTCAGATTTGCGAATTTCTTCTTCAATTCTAATTAATTGAGTGGCTTGACCTTCTAGCTGAATACGTTGTATGTCCGCTTCCGAACCGATTTTCTTATATAGTTGATTTACCGGGTCGCGATAGTAATTCCAGTTTTTGTCACTCGGCAGCGTCTTTTCAGCCTGGCGACAGAGGTCTACCGCATCTTTTTTATTACCACAGATGTTTTCTATGTCAGACAAGAATATTAGTTCTTCTATCATTGGCTGATATGACTTCTCTGACTTTGCTTGTTTGAGCCAGCTCAGCGCTTGTTGTCGCTCGCCAGTTTCAATGCAGGCTTGAATCAGATTTCTAAAGCAGTAAAATTTCCGCGTTGCTGGAGACGGGCTTGGTATGCAACCACCCACAAGAAACGGTGAGTTGTGAGCTAGCATCTTGATGCATTCTGGCGCCTGGGTCTTGACTGAGGGCCAGTCTTTCTTGGTCACCGCAGATTCAAGCAACTTGATGCCAGAGCTTAGTGAGCGACTACTGTAGGGCGATTTCTTATGCCAGAAGTCATAGAACTTTTGCGTAGCATCAATATCAGCACTGTCCGCGATACTACCCATTTTCTCTGCTTCTTTGCGATTAATCTGAATTTTGTCTTGCAGTTGCTCCAGCTCATCGGTTCTTTTCTGTGCGCTGAGTAAGTCCTGCATGGCAGAAACTGGTGAACTGCGAAAATTGAATGGGCTAGTCGCATCGTACAAGTTTGCTATACCCATGGCCATTTTGAGATGCTTTTCGGCATCGGCAAAATTTCCGGCTTTGGTTTCGGCTTGGCCGATTTTGCACAGAATATCCATGGTGTGCATATCGTCGGGGCCATAGGTATTGAGGCGATTGATCAGAATTTTATTGAGCGCTTCCAAGCCATAGGCGCGCGTATCATCTTTAGCCGTCAAGCTTGAGGCCGTGTCTTCTGCACCGTAAAGAAATGGCGAGCCTGATCTTCCCAATTCAAATTTACGAGGGTCGATGGCAAGAATCTGATCTAGATATTGACTAGCTGTTTTAAAATCTTTTTGTCCGGAGTAAAGGCCGAACATCGCTGTCAAGGCTTGTCTGTATTGACTGCTTTGCTTGCCATAGAGATTTTCTGCTTTCTCCAACAACAATTTGCCGATAGCTTCGGCATCGGCCTTTCTCCCGCCTTCCGCCAGAGCACCAAGGGGCATCATGTAGAAACCGAACGACTGCATAAAGGGTGAGTCAAAATTCGCTGGTTGCTTTTGCACGGTGGCAATGGCAGTTTTTAAATGATTAATTGCTGAATCATACAACTTAGCGCTAATTTCTGAATTTGCCAGTGATACCCAGAGCTGTGCTGCATTGTTGGGATTGGTTTTCTGAGCTAACAGTGCTGCTGCTTCTCTCATTTTAAACTCGGCAGAGTGGTCTACTTTGTCTCCTGTGCCAGTTGATGTAGTATTTTGTTGGCTGCTTAAGTTAGCAATTTTTATAGCCAGTTGTTGCTTCTCCTGCCCGTCAGCCATCAGCGGAAATGCTTTGTTGTACAGCTCCAGCTGCTCCTTTCTTGAATCTTGGCGCAAAGCGTCCGCCAGCCTTGTGTAAATCTTGGCTAGCTCTTCCCCACTAAGCTTCTTTGCTTTGAGAGCAAACTCAAGAGCCAGACGGCAGTAAGTTTCTTTCAAATCCGGTTGCATCATTATTAGTGCTTGCACGTCAGGGTCGTATGATTCCTGGCTCACTTCTGAGTAATAGAGGGCCGCAAGCTCATAATCTTTTTGTGCTTCAGCTACTTTGGCTCGAACAAATCGCATCACACCAGGCACATTATTTTTGCTTGCAGTTATTGCCTTGTCGAGATAAGGGCGGGCACCAGCCAAATCGCCTCTGTCAGCGAGAAGGCGGCCATAGTAATAGTATAAGTTTGGAACGGAGCGATCCGGTGCGCTACCCTGCGACTGATCAAAGACTCCCAACCAGCTTTTGCCTGAATCAACTCGTGAAATGATTGTTTTTAGCGCTTCTTCTGCCAGTACAGGTTTGCCTTTGTGTCGGTAGCATTGCGCTAACTTGACTGCCGTACCCATGTACTGGCGATTGAAATGATTTAAGTCTCTTGATAGGCCAGATACCTTACTGGCGTCGATGGCTTCGATTGATTGTTTCAGATAGTTCTGGGCTTCGGCAAAGTGTGATTGCGAAGCCTCCAGCCAGGCTTTATCGAGATAGAGTAGCGCTATGTCGCGGGCTTGATTTTTGTCAGATCCGGCTTTGCACAAACTGATTGCTCTATCCAATAGAATTGAGGCGCGAATGGTATCACCTGCAGTTGTATAGAGTGCTGCCAGAGCGCGTAAGCCTTCGTATTCCTGATAGCCCGAATTCCAGCTGCTGAAAAGAGCTTTCCAGCTTTCTTCTGAATTTTTGGAACGGCTTGTATTGAGTGTTTTCTCTAAATCGATAAAGAAAGCAGAGGCGTCATTTGAATCAAAATCTTTGTCGGCTGTTTTGAGTTGATCAATTAGTTTATTGGCCTGCTCAAATCTACCTTTGTCTGAGAGCTTCTCGGCAAATGAAATAAGGGAGCAAAAGATATTTATTGAAGGTCGCGGAAAGTCGGCACGGATTTCTTCTTGTTTGTAAATCTCAATGAGCTGGTTTGTATACCGTTGCACGGCGACATAGTCTGCTTTTTCTAGTGCGGCATAGGCCGAGAGAGTGACGGTCGCAAATTCTATTTCTTTGTCGCTGGCATCGGTTCTGGTTGCAACTGGTCCGAGGCTGGCCAATAGTTTGTTATCGTCTTTTTTGTCTTTAGGATTGTCCAGCTTCTTGTTGTCGCTTATGGCGGCTTCAATCTGATTCAGGCTAGGGCTGAAGTCGGGAATTCTTTCAATTAGTGCCAGTTGTTCTTTATTGAAATTCGAACGATAAACTTCGGCCGCTCGCTTCAAATAGTCATCAGCACTGTGTCCGCTTTTGTGGGCTAGCTGCGCAAGCCTTACCAACACATAAGCGTGCAGCCGAGCTGTGCTTACATCTTTGTTGATAGCTGCATTGACAAAAGGTGGTTTTTCATATTGAGCTAAGGCTTTTTCGTAGAGTGCAATGGCTTGATCAAATTTGCCTACTTTTTCAAAATAGTCTGCTAACCAGAATGAATTGGAATTTCTATTGAATGCTTGTTCCTCTATGGCCGGGGCAGTGCTTTCAAAAGCCGCAGCTTCAGCGCTGCTTTTGATTACTTTTGAGAGGGCAATATAGGTTTGTAATCGATTGTTGTTGGTATCGTAAAAGCGCTCGGTCTCAATCGTTGAGATGGCGGCCTGAGACTTAGCGGTCTGAGTTTTGGCATTATTTGTTTCGGCAGGCATGATATCGGCAGGCTTATTTTCGGCAATTCGCTTTGTGCCGATAGATACAGCCTCACGGTTCATACCCCACAGGTCTAGCAGAGGCATGAGCTTTGCGTATTTGTCGGTTTCTCTGCGTCGATTTTTAGTATCTACAAGGGGGCTTTGCTGCAATAGTTTGATCATTTGCTTTGCGGGATCTATATTGCCAACCTGCAAAAGAATCTGGGCAGATTCAGCTGCCGCGTTGTCTACGACCGCCCGAGAGGTGGCCGTAGAATCCTGCGCATCAAGCACATGCTGCTCAGCCCAAGCACTTGAGAATACCGGTAAATCAAACATTTCGAATTCGTCGCCACGTGAACCCACTTCACGCGGTCCATTCGTCCCGTCAAAGCTATAGAGCATGCTGCGCACATTGCTCTTCTTAACTTGCATCCGTTGGTCGCGCCTGAGCATCTCATACGGAAGCGAGAATTCTTTGTATTCCAAGTCTCGGTTCAGAATACCTAGTACAGCTGATTCGCCAAGTTTGCCGCGACAGAATTTCTTGATTTCCTGGGCTGACTTGTCAGCCAACGGAATTCCGTTTATCGACAAAAGATAATAGGCTTCGCGAAACTCAGGATTGTCGTATTTTTCAGGCTGAGCGCGCAGTCCTTCGTTTTGCAATTGCGTGAAACGCACAGGCAAGCGGCAGACTTTTGTTTCGGTGTCTCTGTCAGAGTCTCTCCTCCTGCCTGCCGTGTTGCCGCCAGAAGGTTTTGCGCCTTCTTGTCTTTTGGCCGATAGCCCTTCCTTTGAAAGAAGCTCTTTTGCCAGCAAAGGTGCCGTCAGGCTGAGGCTGAGGGCAAAGATTAGTCCGAATCTGGTGTGACGTCCCATTTAACTACTCGCTTTGCTACAAACCTCTAGGGTATCACTATCACAGTTTTGCGTTATGTTTTTGCCATTTTGCGCTTTTAAGAAGGAGGCATCCCGGCATTGACGGTAATTTAAGCAAGAATACCGCAGGACATACTACAATTGCGCCCGTTATTGATTGTCGTTGGGCAAAAGTGAGCACATAATGCTAAGAACAATTTGGGGCACAGTCAGTCGCTGTTCGTTTGCATCTCTTGTGTGTTTGTTTGCGACGATTCTTCCATCTATTGCTGAAGATCGGGTTCTTGATCTGTCGGCCTTCAGCATTGACAAAATTTCGCACTTTACGCCTAAGGGCACCAATAACAAGTTTATGATGCAAGTGCCTCATCTGACTCAGCCGAAAGTCATCCTTAACCCAGGAGATGCGCTCGTTCTTAAGCTTTCCAAGGTTGAGGGGCGCAGTGAATATGGTCCCTGTCATCTGGAAAGCATGGTTTCCGATCGTGCAAGTAAGTCAATATTGAGCGTCGGTGATGATCGCTATGTTGCTATTGGAGCTTGTGAAGAGAAGATTGTTGTTTTTCCGCAAGGCCCTGGATTGGGAATGATCACATCCTCTCTGGAAATACCTATACAGGTCACTGCGCTGTCCAGTCAACAGGAAGAGGCCCTACTTAACACCGTGCAGCCTGCTGAGGGCACCTTGATGATATCTGTCTCTGCTGACACCAGTAAGGAGATTAAGTCGGAAATCGGTAGCACCATAAGTAATATCTATAAGGTTGTGATTAAAAACCGCCGCCAACTTTTGCACTCGTATATGTTTGTCTTGGCAAGACGCGATGGCAAGAATTGTCTGCCATTTCTTGCTAGCCTAACGAACGCAGACGCGGATGCTGAGGCAAAAGCTGAAGCCCTAAGTTGCATTAAAATGCTTACAAATGGTGACTATTCCAAGAGTCAGGAAAAGTCTACTCAATCATGGGAGTCCTGGTGGCAGTTGCATGCGGCAGAGTATGGAGCTTCATCGCACTGACCAAGCGATACCTTTAGGGTCTGACATGCAAAAAAAGAATCTCAGCCGAAGAATTGCTTAGTTGCGGGCGCTTTCTCAATTCGTCGGTTCGTCTGGCATTCTCTTGTAGATTATCAAAGCCCGATTATTTGAATCGAGAATTGGATTGCCTGAAAGAGCTGCTGCCCAAATTGCGAATGTCTTTATGCCGTCGCTGAGGATGATTACAGAATTGCCAGGCATGCCATTGAAGCGCTCTGGAGGATGTTTTCGCCACATCTCTGGGTCTATATTTGCCACCGATGGATCTAGAGTAATGCGGTAATCACCGAGTACCCGATACGCTCCATTTGTCGCCGCCTGGGTGCGTGAACCGGAGAGCTCGTCTGAATATAGACCTTGTAAAATGATGTCGAAATCAGCCTGGGATGCGGGCATATTTCCGTGTTCTTTGTAAAAAGCTTTCATCGCGGTTGATGCCGCTTTCATATTTTCGAGCACCTGCCCCTGTCCAAATCCCTGAGGCGTCTGCGCCAGCGCCCCATTGGTACAGGTAGAAGTAGAAATAGAAATAGTACTAGTGCAAGTCCAAGTTAGGGCCAGAACCAATGCGCCCAATAACATTTTCGAATTAGTGAACATTGACAAACCCGTTCATATCGCTACGGTGATAGTTTACACCGCCAACATCATTCCCAGATTTGCTGCATAAGTATTGGCTTCACTTCTGTTTGTGACCATAGTAGTTAACGCCAGACATGTCTTTGAAAATACTTTCGAGGTCGCGTGAACCATAATCATCCGCGCGACTCTGAATCTTAGTGATTCTCTCGATAAGACCGTCGGAATTTACGCCGCGGGCAATGCCGTTGGCTCTCAGAGCCTCAGGCGAGATGAGCGATTTAGTGCTGGCTCCATGTTGATCTAGCATCTTTGTGCCGGTTCCACTGCCCCAGTTGTTGAACATTTGTCCAAGAGCCGGCAGGGCTCGGGTTAGAGCGTCTTTGCTTGAGCAGAAGTAGCCCTTGAGCACCTGTGGCACGCTTTCGTCTCGCTGCTGTGTATTGTGCGCTGTTAAGATGGCATCGCAAGTGTCTGGGTCTGTTGCTGGCGGGCTGTCTTTTGCCCGGCCGTCGGTCAGATCATTGGCTCGCATTTCCAATAGTTCGCGTGTTTCTGGGCTGATATTGTTTTTGCCAAGCTTGCTTATATAACTGGTGATCAAGCGCTTCTGTTCCTGCGCGCTCAAAGACTCCCATTTTTCGGTGGCTTTCTGCCAGCCTTGTTCGGCGGTTTTGAAGTATTCTTGTGCTGCTTTTCCGGTTGCATCGCGCAGGTCTTCTGCTAGCTGCTTTGCCTGTACCTTAGGGCCGATGTCGGCGTCCATCAGAAGCCCCTGCATGCCCACTGCTAACTCTCTTCCTGAAGCACCTAGTTTTGTTTTTGTGTTTGAGTGCGAAAAGTCAGTGTAGAGCGCTTCAGTTGGATTGCCCTTTCCATCGAAGTAGTTTTTGTTCTTCTTGTTTTGTTCACCGAAGGCAATAATTTCGGCGCGTATTTTTGTCTGCACAGTCTCGAAAAGTTCGGTTTTCTTTTCTAGTTTGTCGGCCTCGTCAGCGGCTGGGGCCTGAGCATCTTTGCGTAATTGCGCAACATTTGCGTGCATTGACTGTGCTATTTCTCCATTGTCGGCTATCATCAAGCGCAAATTAGTGGGTGTGATTATTTGGCAATAACCGACACCGCTTGATGCGGGATGGGAATTATTGCGCCGTTGCCATTTATTTGCCTCGGGGTTTTCTGAGTCAGCATATTTTTGCGGTGTGCCTGCTTGAGTATCGTAAGTTCCGTTTGGATCTTCGACCTTGTAGACATTTTTTGTAAAGCGAGCCATTTCAGCATCTGACAGATTTGGCGCTACTTTGCGCTTTAAGCTTAGTAGTTCTTTGGCATAATTCTGTTTGAATTCATGTTCGCTGCCTTCACGGATTTCAAAGTCAGGCGCTTGGGGATCGCCACTAGCAACGCGATTTAGTATGCGGGATTGAGTGACCATATTCTCAACACTGGGTATTCTCGGCAGAGAATGGCTGTGATCTGCCTTTTCGTTTCGATGACTGTTTCTTTCACTGATTTCAATACAACCAAAGTTTTTGGAAAATTGGTCCAATTGATGAGCTGAAAGTGCTTTTCCTGAAAGACTTCTGTAGAGTGGATCTGCCATTAATTCACCACTATCTAGTGGGCTGAATTCCATGGTGCCACCATATGGGTGCTGGGGGCAGAATTGCTGAGTTTCTTCTGCTGGTTGCTCGTGACTGTTTTCGTGATGATGGGCAGCTCTGTGGTGGCGCATTCGTCGACTCCTGGTCGGTTTAGCCGATGTTAACAAACAGGAGGTGAAATCTGCGTCAAATGAATGTGGCGTGATTGTTTCAGGTAAAGTATATTGGTCAATTTCCCCGGGCATTGAATCTTGTTTTGCAATTGCTTGAGAGAAATAACCACAACAAAAGAGTAGCCTGACATGCCAACAATTGAGCCAACCGCGCAGCCATTAGAAATTGAGGAGTGTAGTTCAAGTCAAGATCAAGATGCCATTGTTGCTATTTTGCGCCGGTACAATACACAGCAAGCCGGTCTAGCCAACTACAAGAGGTTAGATCTTATGATTCGCGATGCTGATGGAAAGATCATTGCAGGTTTGTGCGGCGAGACTCGCTGGGGTTGGCTATCTGTGGAAACTCTCGCTGTTGAAGAGGGCTATCGGCAACAGAAGATTGGTTCCCAACTTTTGGATGCCGCCGAGACTGAAGCTCGAAAACGGAATTGCCACGGAGTCTTTTTAGACACATATACTTTCCAGGCTCGCGAGTTTTATGAACGTAAAGGTTATAAGGTTTATGGCAAGCTAGAAGACTTTCCTATGGGTTATACAAAGTTCTATTTGTGGAAGGAATTAGCACCATTGAAGTAAACGCCCGATTTTATCTGCTCATGAAGAAGATCACGTTAAAATAGAGCTTGAACCTTTAAGCTGACCGATCGAGAGAGTTTTATCCACAAGCCAACCACAGAAAAAGCCCAATTCAAGCCGGCCATTTTTAGGGTCGGATTGATACTCATTGTATTGCCAACCTTGGTTGGCAGCGCATCTCTCGTGGCTTTAAATGGTCTGTGGCGTTCCTCCAATGACCTGATTCTTCGCAGTCAACAGATTAGTAACCTTTGTTTGTCGCAGACTGAGGCTTTTAGCGATCTGGTGCCTTATTGTTCCTCGGCTCTTAGCTTCACTTTTCAAGGTGACCAGCAAAAGAAACTTAAAGCTAAGCGTGACCGGGATCAACTTTCACATTCACTTGATGCTCTTAAGTTAGCGACTGCTGATGGAGCAGAGTTGAGATTGTTGTCGTCAGAGAGCCAAGCTCTTCCTTCTGATATTGCTGCCACCGTTGACGATGCCGATCGAATTTGCCAGAGTTTATCGACAGAGGTCTTCTCTAGCAATGTCCAGCGCTTTAAGGCTTTTTCGCGCTTGATGAAAGACGGCCTAGTGTTGTCAGCAAAGCTACAGAGCGCTTCGCAGTTTCAAAACAAGCAAGTGGTTGAAATTGAGCAGCAGTATGACACCATAAGTAGTGCAATTGGTATTGGCATTATTTTTGCTCTGGGTTTCACTGCCATTACTTGTGGCTCTGTGCTCATCTTGTATACCTCCATTGTGTTTAGGCGCTTTGAAGTGGTGCGTAAGAATGCTGCGAGATTGACTTTGATTGGTGGTCCTAAGCCTGAATTACAGGGCCATGATGAGCTGGCCTATCTCGATAAGACATTTTGTGCTGTTGGCCAAGAATTGCAAAAGGCTGCTGACGCTAACAATATGCTTATGCAGATGGTGGCTCATGATGTGCGATCGCCTGTTATGGCGGCCCAGGTTTCGATTCAGATGTTTGAGGAGCTTCTGGATGACAAGCTTACTGAAGAAGTCGCACTTGTTTGTGAAGCTATCCAGCAAAGACTAAGTCAGGTATTGGATCTGGTCACGAATTTCCTCCTGATAGAGAAGCTTGAGTCAGGACTGCTTGAGCTTGAGTACTCTGAATTTTCTTTAGACCAATGCTTGCAAGAGTGCATTGCCCAGTTGAGAAAACAAGCTATCAGTAAAGAGTTAACGATTAAGAACAACTGCCCGCAAGTCATGATCAGAGCTGATGCAGCACAAGTAAAGAGAGTGTTGCGATATTTTCTCGCTAGCAGTCTGAGAGCTGCACCGGAAGGTTCAGTCGTGACAATTGACGCAAAGCAAGAAAGCGGCAACATTACCCTCAGGTTTAGTGATTTTGGTGAACCTCCGACGGTATCAGACAGTAAGCAACTCTTCTCTAAGTTTTTTGTTGGCAAGTTAGATCGTCAACGATCAGATCGTGCTTTGGGATTAGCCCTGAGCAAGTTGATATTGGAACAGCATGAGGGCTATTGCGGCTTTATCTCTGCTTCTTCCACTACTTCTTCCACTACTTCTACTCCGAGTTCTTCTTCTTCTTCTTCTTCTTCTTCTTGGCCAAGCTGTTCGATCTGGTTTACTCTTCCGCTAAATCAATCTGACAGTGCCATGCGAACTGTTCAAGCCGATGATACAAGTGTTGCTGCTCTGCGAGATTGGAAGAGTATTTTTCGCCCTGGCCTAGCTCGTCAGGGATTGATTTTGGCATTGGTACCACTGTGCTTTCAATTTACATGCCTCCTCTGGTTAAGTGGTGAAGTAAGCAAAGCGGCTAGTTTGCAGGCAATCGCCCGGGAACAATCACGAATGGTTGACCTGGCCAATCATCTCTGGCTCAACGGCGTGGCGGCCAATGCCAATATGGGCTTTTTCATGGTTAGTGGCGACCAGCGTAGCAAGAGAGCTGCGCAGCAAAATATAAATGCACTCAAAATACTTCCTCCTCAAAAGTTCGGTGTTGATAGTGGTGGCTCTACAACTGAAGGGCTATGGCGTGAAACTATTGCTTTTACTCTGGCTGAGACAGCCCGGATGGAAGCTCTCCTGAACGGCACTAGCGTGGTTACTGCTGCGGTCGATCTCGGCACGCTGCCAGCCTTTGCTGAACGCAGTGAGATCGTTAGCGATAAACTGAGAGCTTTGCTAAGAGCCGAACTGAAGCGCTTGGCTCAGGCACGTGAGGCGCAAGAACAGGTTATGAGATCTGTTAACAATGCGCTTCTGCTGATGCTTGCGCTCAACATTGGCGGTTGTCTGGTCTTGCTTGCTTACTTCGTGTACCGCACCAAGCGAAGGCTTGACAGGCTAGTCGGCAATGCCGCAAGGCTTCCTAAGCGTGGAGCTTTGGCGCCTCTTCTGAGCGGGAGTGATGAACTACAAGAGTTAGACTATCTCATTCACCAGGCTGAGAGTTATCTGCGTCTTGCAGACAAACAGCATGCCTTGTTGATTGATATTATCATTGATGAAATAGAGAACCCGATTAGTGCCAGCGCTAGTTCGCTAGACGAACTTGACGCCTTTGCCAGACAAAGTTTTCAGTCTCAATCTAATGCGCAAATTCAAAAGTGTTTGAAGCTGGCCAAAGCTAATAACCTCCGTGTTTTGTCTTTAGTCACTGAATTACTTACCGTGGAGAGAGCCGGGGGCGAACTGCTCGATCTGGATCTGACATCTGTGGCTTTGCCGGATGTTTTAGCCAGGGCTGCGGAGAGCGTTGCCAGTCTGTTGGAAAACAAGAGCATTTCCTTACAGATTAGTTGTCCTGATATTCAGGCGCGTTTAGATAGCGGTCGAATTGTCCAAGTTTTAGTCAACTTGCTTGGCAATGCCATCAAGTTTTCTCCAGTAAATTCGACCATTGCATTGGCTGCGGTAGCTTCAAATGGGGTGCTGAAGCTCTCGGTAACAGACAATGGCCCCGGTATCGACAGCGAGACTGCCGGCCGGGTGTTTGACAAGTTTTTCAAATCCTCCGATCAAAAAGGTGCTGCTTTTGGATTAGGTTTAGCCATCTGCAAGCTGATTGTTGAATCGCATCGGGGCACTATTGGTGTTGATAGCCAGCCAGGAAAAGGGAGTACGTTCTGGTTGCTTTTGCCGGATGCTGTCTGAGACAGTTGCAGTTGGTTCCTCCTGACAATTGCA
>CALRJJ020000029.1:0-15470 GCA_943367505.1 Flavobacterium psychrophilum
AAATTTTGAAAAGATCAAAATTCGATCGAAATTTTTTCAAGCAACTATAATGGAACCCTGTCGGAGTGGCCCTAGCGAGAGCTTCCCTAAAAGACCACGACTGATCAATTAATTCTGCAGGAATTCTTGGCTATAATCCTTCCCTGGTGTTTATCATGACAACTGTTCTCAAATCGGCAAGACAAGCCACTTTCTCGCTAACCCTATCCTTATCTATAGCATTTGCGTTGGCTCCTTACTCAATTGCTCAGACTGCCGCAAAGCCAGCTGCTAAGCCTGTTGCAACTAAGGCGGCCCCCACTCCTGGTAGTACTGCGGCTACCCCGCAAACGAAAGCCCCGCTTGTGCAAACGGGCATTGTGACTCATTCAGAGGCTGGTTTAAAACCGACCGGTCTAACCGGCAAAGTTGAGTCCCTCGGAGATCAGTCAAAGGGCACCCAGGCTATCGTATCCAAGTTCCGAGGCCATTGGCAGATGTTTTTGCAGAACCCATGCCATACCGGAAACAGTGCCGTAGAATTGCCGCCTGTCGCTCAAGGCAAGGTGCGCTGGACGTTTCCGGCTGAAGGTCCAATCGATTCATCTCCTGCTATATATAAAGGAGTTATATATGTGGGCTCTGATGATGGGCATGTTTACGCCATTGACGAGCAAACTGGAAGAATGGTTTGGCGCTCCAAACTTGGTGACAAGGTTAAATCGTCCCCAGCGGTGGGCGATGGCATGCTGATTGTAGGCTGCGAAGACAAGAAGATATATGGATTGGATGCTAAGGACGGAAAGGTAATCTGGTCAGTCGATACTGGTGATCGCGTTTCATCCTCACCAGCTGTATTCGAGTCTACGGCCTACATTGGTGGGCACGCTGGTATTGTTTACGCTATTGATACTCATAGCGGAAAAGTAAAATGGCAATATCCTGCTGCTGCATCTTTAAATGTACAACCAGAAGTAAAAGCTCCAGATAGTCCAGAAGGTGCCACTGGTAAGGCTTCTACACCGACTGCTGCGGCTACACCAGCAACTAGCGGCGGAGCACCAACCGATTCTAAACCTGCTATCGGCATTGGGCGCATCACCTCTTCACCTTGCGTCAGTCCTAATTCGGTCATCGTCACTTCGCAAGATCGCAGCGTCTACTGCCTATCTACTAAAGATGGCAGCTTGCAATGGCAATTCAAAACTGGTGGACGCTTAATGGCTTCGCCCATGATTCTGGACAATACTGTCTATTTGGGTAGTTGGGATCAAGCTTTCTATGCCATTGATATATCTACTGGTAGAATTCGCTGGAAAGTTGGCGCACCAGGCTCTTTCAGTATTGCTGCCACCGGTGCCAATGGCCGCATCTTTGCTGGCAACGATGATCTAAAAATGTATTGTCTCGATGCCGCATCGGGCAGAATTTTGTGGAAGACCCAACTTAATTCGCCTAATCCCTTGCTTTCATCATCCCCAGCAATTGCTGGCAATATGATCTACTGCGGTAGCACTGACGGTTATGTCTATGCCATTGATTTGCGCAATGGTGCAATTAAATGGAAGTTCAAAACCCAACGTGCCATCGTCAGCAGCCCATCTGTATCGCAGTCAGGGGTATGCATTGGTAGCCAGGACGGCAATCTCTATTTGATCAATTGATCTAAAGGCTCAAGGATCTATTTAAGGCTCAATACTGGCGGAGGGAGGTTTCTCTTCGCCTTTCTTTTCGCCGCAGTCACCTTTGCTCGGTGGTAAATCTTCGCTTTCAGAATCAATCAGCTTGGTGTCAATCTTGGGCATCTTCTTGATGTTGTGCGTCATTGCCAACTGACCCTGGAAGGTACGCAAAGCCATGACATATTGCGGCACCTGGCGAATGAATTGCATTGGCTCGACATACTCGCCGCTCTCATTCATAACCGTGTAGTGCACGTGTACACCTGTAGAGCGCCCAGTTGACCCGGCATAGCCAATCACTCTGCCCCGTTGCACACGCATGCCAGGCATAACCGAATAAGCATTTAAGTGGCCGGTGATTGTGCGCAAGTTTGGATAAGGATGATAGACCTCGACTGCCACCCCAAGGTTGCCGCGCCAGCCCACCCTGGTAACAATGCCGTCTAAAAGGCAATAAACACGGTCGTTTAATTTAGCGCCAAGATCAACGCCGCTATGAAAATCGCCACGGCCCGTGACCGGGTGCACTCTGTATCCGGCCTTAGATGTGATTACACCCATCCCTACCGGAGTGTACTGAATATCGTCGCGCATGGGCGAAACTAATACTGCTGGCGCATAGTAGCCCTTGAAGTTATAGGCTGATGCGGCGGTGCAAGTCATGAGTGCGGCGAGCACGGTCAAACATTTCAGTTTCGACGACAGCAAGAGCTAACTCCTAGCGGGCTAAAATGTATCCCTTCCCAGAATAAAATTCATAGCTAGACCCCTGCCTGAATCTACCTATATTTCGACCTACCTATTATTAATACCACCATGAGGGCCGATTTACTCGGCTGAGGGCCTGAGGTTTCATCTTGTGATGCCTTAGTGATCCATGATCATCAGTTTCATAGACTCGTCTGAGTCGTCATCGAGCATGACTTCGCCTGTGTTTTTCACTTTTGTTAAATTGCTTGGTGCGGCAAAATCAGAGGGCTTGAATGAGTTCGCCTCAATTTTGTCAGTTGTCAGGTAATGGTGAACTTGTCTAGAGAAAGTTGTGTACTCAACTTGTAGCGGCAACCCCGGCTTTTTTGGCAGGCCATAATAGTGATAGAGAAAATGGGCAGCGTCTTGCGGCAGGTTGAGCTTGTTGCTGGTGACTATTTCAAATAGCCGTGGTGCCCGACCAACCAGATCGCCATTTGATTTTTCTTTTTGCCTTTGCACCATCACTTCTTTGGGAATGTTTGAGTAAGCCGCTGAGCATCCTTTATATGTGTCATCTTTGAACTTAGTAGTCTTGATGTCGTCAAAAGTTACTGATTTAAGAAGGGCCATAGAGTGGGCATAGGGGCTTTTGTGGTCTTTTAGTGGGCCGTGGAAAATCTTTTTTGTTCTGACGTTGTATGAGTAGACTTCAGTGAACGGCTTCGGCAGCAGCGAAACATAGTTATTGCGCAAATTGGTGATTTTGATGCCCAGAGGGCTGACCAGAACTTCGTCTTCACCAGAGGGCTGAGAGTGCTGCAAGAGGCGAAAGCTACTCTTGCCGTCTAAGGCCGCAGGGGTGGCATTGCTAGTGCTTTTATTAATAGTGCTTTTATTCGCAGAGGCTGGGCTGGCTACAGCTTGATTTGACTGATTTATCGCAATGAAAGAGGTGAGCGGCAATGCGGCAGCCGAGATAATTGCCAACCGAACTAGGCGGAAATTTCTGTAGGTAAGCATTTTGCACCTGTATGCGTGCTGGCCATAGCCAATTAGCTAACTAAGGGGTTCCGGGAGCAGTTCATCGAGCAATTTGTTTATCACGGTTGGGTTAGCTTTGCCTTTGGCTGCTTTCATTACTTCACCAAAGAAATACTGACGCAGCTTGACTTTGCCGTTTTTGTAATCTTCTAACTGTTGAGTGCTGCGCGCCATTACTTCTTCTACCATAGCGCGAATTGGCCCCTCGTCTGAAACTTGAGCGAGGCCTTTAGAGTCGATTAGTTTGTTGACGTCACCGCCATCTTTGAGTAATTCAACGATCAATGGTTTAGCCGCTGTGGAACCGAGTTTTCCGGAGGTCACCGCAGCACAAAGGGCGTGGAGATTTTCTGGAGTCAATTTTGTTTCAGCGAATTCTATTTTTGCTTCTTTGAGATAGGCCATGGTTGGCCCTTTGAGCCAGTTGCAGGCGTCCGAGGCCGGGGCGCCCAGTTTGATTGTCTGGTCAAAGAAATCACTGAGATCTTTTGCTTCAGTGAGAATGCCAGCATCTTCGTTAGAGAGGCCGAGGCTTTCGGTATAGCGTTTTCGTCTTTGCTCTGGTAGCTCTGGCAGATTCTTCTCTACTTCTTTGACCCACTCACGACTGATGGCAAGTGGCATTAAGTCAGGCTCTGGGAAGTAGCGATAGTCGTGGGCGTGTTCTTTTGAACGCATCGGATGGGTCTTGCGATCGCCTTCATTCCACAATCGGGTTTCTTGAACAATGCGCTCACCTTTGTCAAGCAATGCTGATTGCCGCTCGATTTCAGACTGAATGGCATTTTTTACCGCTTGAAAACTGTTCATGTTTTTGATTTCTGCTCTGGTACCAAGTTCGGTAGTACCGAGTTTTCGCAGTGATACGTTGGCATCGCAGCGGAAGCTGCCTTCTTCAAGGTTGCCGTCGCAGACTTCGACATAGCGCAAGATGCGGCGCAATTCGATGAGATAGTTAGCGGCTTCTTCGGGGCTACTAATATCGGGCTCACTCACTATTTCGAGCAAGGGCATACTAGAGCGGTTGTAATCGGCCAAGCTGTAGTCAGAACCATGCAGGCCATCAGCCCCTGAGTGCACAAGCTTTCCTGCGTCTTCTTCTAAGTGAGCGCGGGTAATGCGAATTTTTTTGCCATTGATTTCGAGGTGGCCTCTTTCGCAAATCGGGTGCTCGTATTGCGATATTTGATAGCCCTTGGGCAAATCAGGATAGAAATAGTTTTTGCGGTCAAAGTGACATTGCTCGGCAATGTGGCAATTGAGGGCCAGACCAGCGCGGATGCCGAATTCTACTGCTTGCTTATTTAGCACTGGTAGTACGCCAGGCATGCCAATGCAGACTGGGCAAATTTGTTCATTGGGGCCCATGCCAAATTCAGTGGGGCAGCCACAGAAAATTTTGGTTTTAGTTTTTAGTTGGGCATGAACTTCTAGCCCAATCACTGGCTCCCAGGTCATTGTTTTACTCCAATCGGCAATACAAAAGCTTAGCAGGGAATGTCCGTTAGTGCGCCATGCTATTAGCGGCGTCGTTTCCAGCTACTCCAACTTCGGCTTTTTCTTTTTGAATTTTCAGGCCTTTTTTGTTGGTTTTTTCGCCTTTAGCAGCGTCTTTGGCTGATTGTTTCTTCAGGCCTGGGCCGAACATCATTTTCCACAACGGGCGTGGCCCTTCGATTACTTGATTGAAGTGAGCGGCTGCCACATCGACTTCATCAGCAGCGCTTCTCACTTTGGTCATGGTCGAGCGAATATCGTCTTTGAATCCAGGCTCGCTAACAAGACCATCTAACTTGGTCATCGCTTCTTTTAAATTAGTGATAGCTACTTTGACGTCGCTGCGCAGTTCTTTGTCTTCGCTGATAGTTTTGACAGAATCAATTGACTTAGCGATGCGCTCAGTTGAGTCGTTGACTTTAGTTAGCATGGTCAGCACGTCTGTTCTCAGACCCTGGTCTTTCAAGGTGCCGCTCAGTTCATGCATGGTGGTGCCAATGCTATCGGCTGTTTGTCTGGCTAACTGAGCGGTTTCTTTGAGGTCGCCGCTGAAGCCTGGGTTATCAAGCACTTTATTGAGGCGCTTTGATGTAGTGGTGAGATTGCCGGCAAGTACATTTATAGACTCGGCAGTTCTTGAACTCTTGGTGAAGAATGTGCTGGCGCCAGCCGAGACGTTTCTATAAGAATCAGCCACCTGGCCCACTTTTGTCGATGTGGTGCTGAAGTTTTCGGAGGCTGTTTTGAGAGTGTCCATGTTGCTGTTCAATTTCTTGGCAGCTTCGTTGATGTTGTGTACGGTTTCGCCCGAATGGCGCAAAGCTTCTGCCAGGCTGATGCCGACATCATCTCCGCCAACGTCAGTAACAAGGCGATTGAGTTTGGTCGCAATTTTGTTGGCGATGAGCTCTAAGCGTACTGGGTCTTGGCCCATAACAATGGCGCCGGGCTCAATAGCGGTAGGAGATTCACCTTGCTTTGTTTCAGGCAAAGTAATTTCGATGTATTTAGCGCCCACTAGACCCTGGGTTTGAATAGTGATGGCAGAGCCTTTAGGGATGGTGATATCTTCACTGCTAATTTTTAGATGAACTAAAACCTGGCCCTTACCCTTGAGATCAATCTGCTCAACTTGACCAATGCGCACACCATTAATGTTGACAGGGGCATTGTTGTTCAAGCCAGCCACGTCATGAAACTGAGCAATGAAGCGCTGGGGCGGATGCATAATTGACAAGCCCTTGAGCCAGCTCCAGCCGAACAGCAACATACAGGCCGCCGTCATGACGAACAATCCTACTTGTGCTGAGATTTTGGGTGATAGCTCCATCGTTCTTCCTGCTGTTTGTGCTCGTGGACTGTGTTTTCTAAATTTTCGCTGTTAGCATTGGCCCTTCTCTTGAGCCCGTGGCAAACTGTTGCATGAACGGATTATCTGATTTGACGCCTTCTTCGGGGGTGCCTTGCCAAACAATTTTTCCTTCAAACATCAGAACAACTCTGTTGGTGGTGCGGGTCCAAGTTGAAAACTGGTGAGTGACCACGATCGATGCGGCGGAGAGTTGGTGTGATAAGACAATCATATAATCTTCAATCACTGTTGACATTACAGGGTCTAAGCCAGTGGTAGGCTCGTCATAGAGAATGATCTTAGGATCGTTAACGATGGCACGGGCGAAGCTAGTGCGTTTTTGCTGACCACCAGACAGTCTCGTGGGCGAGGCGTACATAAAATCTGAGAGCTCGACCAGTTCAAGCTTTTCTCTGATTATCTTGTCTTCTTCTTTTTTGGTTAAATTGCGACCATCAAGAGCTAAGGCCAAGTTGTTGCGCACCGAGAGTGAGTTGAGTAAGGCTGAGCCTTGAAAAACCAGACCGATATCGTCCGAGCGGCGAATTACTTCGCCTTGGTCAGGGGCCAGTAAGCCACAAATAATTTTTAGCAGAGTCGATTTACCACAGCCTGAGGGGCCGATTAAGCCAAGCATCTCTCCTGCATATACATCAAAGCTCACGCCTTCCAAAATCTTACGATCGCCAAAAGCCTTGTGAATATTTTTTACTTGTAGAACTGGTTCAGCTGTCATTTCTGTTGTTCTATTTGGGGCGAGCGAGGTCTAGCGAGGAGCATAGGTAAGGGAAGTAACGACGAAGTTGAGGATGAAAATTGAAATCATTGTCCAGACAATGGCGCGAGTGGTTGCTATACCTACGTCTTCAGCGCCGCCGCGAGTATTGAGGCCGATGGCGCAAGAGAAGAAAATGATGACGGTGGCATTGATGATTGATTTGAGATAGTGGACGGCAAAGTCGCGGTCTAAAATAGTTTGACGTACAGAGTCTAGAAATGCCTCTGGCGGCACGTTTGCTGCGGTTTTGGCGATGAATATTCCCGCTATCAAACCGAGGAACATGGCGTAAGTTGAGAGGGTGGGAATGACAATTAATGCGGCGGTATAGCGCGGTACAACTAAGAACTTGATGGGGTCAACCCGCATTACTTTGAGAGCATCAATTTGCTCTGTAATCATCATGGTTGTTAGCTCTGCTGCAATGGAAGAGCCAACGCGACCGGCCACAATTACGCCGGCTGTGATCGGTCCAATTTCTCTTACAAGTGCCAGAGAAACCACCCCGCCAATGGCAGTGTCGGCGCCAAAAGTGACAAGTTCTCGTGATATCTGTAGCGACATTGCCAGGCCGGTGAAAAGCGCTGTGATTCCTACTACCACTAATGATTTGACGCCGATCATATAGCCCTGGCGGGTACTCTCGGCCCAGTCAATCTGCAGTCTGAGCATATATCCAGTAGTGCGCCAAAAGAGATAGCCAACTTGCCCGAGCAAAGTTAATCCGATCAACATTTGATCTTCGGCTATTTGCAGAGGGCTAACGAAACGCTTTTCTTTGGGTTGGCTTGCTGTCATTCGGTCAATTTTATGGGAAATTATGGGCGGTGGTCGCCGGTCGCAACACTTTCTTTCCTGTTGCCTGTTAACCTGTAAAGATAGACTTATCTGTATTACAGATTTTGCTCTCTCACAAAAGGCTGCCTAAATAGATTGTTACGACTGATAGATTCTACTAGTTATCAGTAAAAAGAACGAGGAAATTCGTGGAACAAGAGCCGAAACCAAAGACTAAGAACTCTATATTTGGCGGCTTGGCAGTGCTTGGCATCGCTTTGGTGAAGTTCAAAGTTTTTATATTTATGATGCTAAAGCAAGGCCTGTCAATGTTTATCATGATCGGCCTCTACTCAATGTTGTTCGGCCCGATATATGCGTTGATAGTAGTAGCGCTCATTTTAATTCATGAGGGCGGTCACTATATTTTCATGAAGTTCTTTGGCCTCGACCCAAAACTTCCAGTCTTCATTCCATTTTTCGGAGCCTATGTGGCTATGGATAAATTGCCTCCAGATCAGGCCGTGGATGCCTGGGTTTCGTTGGCCGGGCCACTGGTGGGTGGAGTTACCTCAGTCATGCTCTTCTTCTTCGGCGCCCAGCAAGGTAGTGGGCTGATGATGGCAGCTGGTTCTACTGGCTGTTTCTTCAATTTGTTGCAGTTGATTCCGGCCAAGCCCTTTGATGGCGGCTTTGTCGTCAATGCCATCGCCAAATGGGTGCTGATTCCAGGGGCTGCCATGGTATTTCTGGCTGCCTATTTGTTGCAATCGCCTTTATTCTTCATTCTCGGCTTATTTTCTGCCTTCAGTGCCTATCGCTCCTTTACTGGACAAGTGAGCGAGCGGGACTTGATTAAACCGGCTACAACCCTAGAAAAAGTGATGATTGGTGTGGCCTATTTCACCCTGGCCGGAGCCCTAGGATTTATCTACGCCCTGTCAAGCGATCAACTGGTCTCCTTTTTGCCTGCTAACAAGCACTAGGGCTTGATTTTGCCGCTATGGTGTTTCCACCATCGACAAAGGGCTCTAATTTTTGTTCAATGAGGTCACAGAGCAATGGCTGATTGTTTTTGCCTCTGTTTATGGCCGGCGAGCAAAGAGACAGGTATCCACGTTGAAGTCACCCGAAGGCTCTATTGAACAATCTTTCCGCGATGGCGGATCAGATAAGGGTGCGGACAAAAACTTCGACAAAATTTTGGATAAGACCACCAATACCTTTGCCGCTCCTGAGATTGCTTTGTTTAACATGACCGCAGAGGCCAGACGTCTAGAGGCCGTTCGACCAGTTGCTGGAACCCGGTCATCTGATTCAACTCTTCCTGCTAACACTGCTCGCCCAGTTGATGCTACTCGACCACTTGAAGCTACTCGCAGCGCAGAAACTGCTCGGCAGACTGAAGTTACTCGTCCAGTTGTAGCTGCTCAGTCGGCTGAAACAGCACGGCAAAGCGATGCTGCTCGTCAAATTGCCGCCGCTCGTGCAGAAGCACAGAGCCGCGCTGAAGCTAATCGGGCTGAAGCCGTGCGCCGGGCTGAAGCCATGCGCGCCGAGGCTATGCGCACTGAGGCCGCTCGCACAGAAGCCCAGCGCCGCACCGATGCAATTCGCACTCAGTCGGCTCGCAATGAATCAATGAGAGCCGAGGCCCAACGTCGGGCCGAAATGAACCGTGCCGAAGCTTTGCGCAATGACGCTATGCGGGCTGAGGCCCAGCGCCGAGCCGAAGCAGAAAGAGCCGAAGCTATGCGTCGAGCTGAAGCTAAAAAGAACCCAGCTACTCTTGCTGGTGCCAAAAATTCTGATGCTGCAGATAAGACTCCTGGTGCCGTAGGTGCCTTGGCTTTTCTTAGCGTGATGGGCCCAAGTAAAGAATTGCAGGCGCTGAAGCAGAGTGATCCAGCCAAGTATGGCAAGATGACCTTAGAGCAAGTGCGCCAGCACAAGCTTTCTGAAGAAGTCGGCAGCCGCGACAAAATGTCATTTATGGGTCTGGCTATGTGCAATCCATTTTTCTTGATGGCTTTGGGAGCCACTTTCGCTGTAATGGATGACATTAAGTCTAGCCGTGCGGCCAAGTTGCAGAAAGACAATGGTGTTAATGCTGGCGACGCTGTGAACGGCCAAGCTGGCGGTTTAAGAAGAGCTGTTAAAGGCGAGTCAATCGAAGAAACCAAAGCGAAGCAAGCTGATTTACGCCCTAAGACACTAACAGCCGAAGGGGCTAAATTGCTAGGCCTTGATAAAAACAAGCAAAACCCTGGTGATAGCGGGGACACCGGCTATTTGAAATTTGGTCTGAAGAAATCAAATGATGCTACTAAAGAGCAGAAACAAGCACGCTCTGAAAGCGAAAAAGGTAAGCAAAAACTCTTTAACAGCGCCGAGAGTAGTTGGGAAGAGCGCGCCGCAGCTCGGTCTTTGAAGAACTGGATCAAAACTGACAAATTGATCAAGAAGAAACAAGCCCTGGGTGATCAGATGGAGCGCATCAATGGCCGCGCTCAGTATAGTGAAGTAGCTAGTCTGGCAGCTAAAATTCAGCTTGTTGATAAGGCTTTGAAACAACAAGCACAGTAATAATTCCTACAGGGCTTTAGAATGGCTGGCGATATTGATCATGACAATGACGCCAAGAATCATGCCGAGCGGCCACAGCTCGATTTGCTTAGTCTGTCTAAACCACTTGCCATCACAGAAAAGAACTTCAAAGTCAGCCTGGAGCAGCAAGGTTTTCTCGGTCAGCTTTACGATGGCCTGAAGAATAATTTTGGTGGCAGCAGTAAAAGTGACTCTTGGCTAGAGCGGCGCTGGTCCTCTGTGCTAGATTCGGAACTCGGTTCAGCGGCTGTTGAGCGGCGCCTTACAGCAGCTAAACCGTTGTTTAGTAGTGATGGCAAAGGTAACCTCGTGCTTTCTGCTTCGCAAGCCGCTAGAGACTTTGAGCGCAGTCAGGAGACTGGTAAGTATGTGATCGGAGGTGCAGCATTAGCTTTGTCGGCCACGCTACTTTTGCGTGGAGGTGTTTTCGGGCGCGCAAAAAATGTGGGACAGCTATTTGAAGGGGCCGGCGAAGCCAAATCGCTTTCCGCTGGCACAGAAACGGCTTTGTTTATTGAGGCGAAGGCGTCCAGGCCTGATTTCGTGCAACTGAGCAAAGAGCGGCTGTTTTATAGTCCTTTGGAAGAATTACAGGCTACGGCAGAGCATAATATCAAAGGTCTTGTGGCCAGGGTGGAACAGGCTGGTGAAAGCATGCCTCGTCTAGCTTTTCATGGCGGACCACCAGAGAGAGCCAAGATTGTGGAAGACTTTTATTTGCATGGCAAACAATATGAAATGCCGCTTTATGTTGCTTCTCCAATGAAAAGAGCTGAGGATGCCAGTTCTCGCTTGGCCGATGTGATGTCGTCATTTAAACATGCTAGTACCTATGCTGGAAAACCAGCTACAGGCAAGCTTTTTGCCTTTGATGCTAGCGCGGCGGACATGTCTGGCATGTACATAAAAGGAAAACCTGCTGGCTTGCCCGATCTATTCAAACGCTCTGAATATGCCGGCGAAAAGGTTATGGGATTAGATCCAGATTTGAAACTACTGAAAGTATTCGAAGCAGACGAACTGCGCTATATGCAGCCGCCAACCGACCTTCCCGACTATTTCAAGCGATTGCCTTACTTGGAGCAGTTGGAAGTGCAACGGCAAGCCCACGCGCTTTTACAGGCAATTGGTTTGTGATGTTTAGTCGTCGAGAGATGGCGGTATGGTGGCGTCTTCGATCGAAAGTGGAATGAGCGTCTTCAAATTGGGCCGTCTTGGCTCGTAGGCATGTCGCAGTAAAATTTTGCGTAGGGCTTCTGGCGAGATAGGTTTGAACAGGTAGTCGTTTAAGCTCACACCACTAGCTTTGATTGTTTCTTCATCTACTTCTTTGTCAGCGACGCCGACAATAGGAGTTTGCGATGTCAGCTCTAGGTCAATAGCTTTGATTGCCTTGGCGCATTCGTGGCCATCCATATCAGGCAGGTTGAGGCTGAGCAAAATGACAGCATATCTAGTGCTGCGCACGACTTCTAAGGCTGCTTTCCCGGAGGATACTATTTGTGGGGAGTAGTCGTATTTATCTAGTAAGTGTCTAAACACTTGCTGATCACTGCGATTATTTTCGGCAACGAGAATTAGAGGAGGTGCTGGCATTAATAGTCTGAACTGGGGTCGTCTGAACAGGGATTGACTGAACTGCTTTCAAAAAAACTTCTTTGGAACAAGCTCTGAATTGCAATCTAGCACAAATGTCAGAAGTCGGGAATACAGCTGGAGCTAACTAATTAGTTATCACTACCTAATTTGCTGTCGCTATCACTGTAATATTATATGCAGTAATAGACTGTTTTTTTTTAAAACTGGATGCAGGAGCTATCAATGAGGAACCTGAGCTGAAGTGGAGCTCCTCGGGGGTGAAAGCTTAGCGCTGTGATGTACCGCTCTGGAAGCTAGCAGCTTTCCGTCTCCCAGAGCGATCTGGTGTGAGCTTTAGGCTCGTCAGTCTTCGGGCTTGTAGGCCGCCTGAGCGAGCGCTTCAAGCTTGTAGAGGTCTTCCCACAGCTTCGTGTTCGGACCGTCTTTCATCCCATCCACCATGCGCAGAACGCGACGGGCAGAGGCGGAGAACGGTTTGCTCTGAAGCGCACGACCATCCTGGACCAGAGCGCGACAGATGGAGGCCGCTGCAATCAGGCTTTCGTTGACGGCCATGAGAGCCTCGATCGCGCGACGGCTATCTTGCTGGGCGTCGCCGGCGTGTTTGTTGGTCGTTTTGACCGATCTTGCAGTCATTTTCGCTTTCCTTTTTCTACTTCTTCTTTTTCTTTGTCTTCTCGAATTGTCGTTTTCGTTTGTCTTTTGACATTAAGTCAACTGAGATGGAGTGCGCAGGCCAATATTCGCTGCATCTTAAGCAGGAATTTCTTCGGCCTACGCTTGCTTTAGGGAACAGTTACGGGGTCAGCCTAGGTGGAACCTAGTTATGAATCCCGAAAGCCTTAGGCGGCGAACTGTTCGACGCAGATCATCTGCGTGGTGGGGCCATTGCCGATCAGGGCGAGGGTGACGTGGCAGCGACGATTGTTGCCGTCGACGTATTCGCCCTGGCGCAGAATCTTGCTGTTGTCGATGGTCTCCTGGTCGATGCCCTCGGGAGAGGTGTAGGAGAACGCTGCACGGACAGTGTCTTCGATGTGAACATCGTCGACGAGCGTGACAAGCACCTGGTCACCAACCTTGAGGATGGTAGTTGCAGCGTCGGCGGCCTGGTCGATGGTGATGAAATCCTGGCCGATACCGTCGCCGTCATCGAAACGAACCACCAGAGCGCAGCGATTGTTGTCGACGGTGCCGACCACGGGGCAGTTCGCCTGGCGGAAGTTCGGGCGGAAGTAGTCATCGCGGCGAACCAGGGAACCGAGGCGCTCTTCGGTCTTGACGTTGGCGAGGTGTGCGGCGGAAGCGACGGCAGCGGTGGCGACGGTGCGGATTTGCATGGTCATTCAGTTGTTCTCCGAGCTAGCAAACTCTATGGTTCGCGGTTGATTTCTCTTTTCGCTTCAGGCAATCGTAAATTTCATCGGCAAAGCAAATGCAGCACTATCCTCGAGACAAAGTCACAAGAACGGTTTAGAGATAGTGAGCGGTATTGCTGCTTTGGTTGTTTTTTTGCCAGAGGATTGGGAGAAGGAAAAGATACTTCTAGAATGAAGAGAATGAGGGCCGAACACAATAGCGTTGGCAACAAGTGATAAATCGCAATATAAAAGGATATTGGTGAAGCTGTGCGAGCCTCAAATACAAGGCTCTGTAAGCTTTTTGAGGTTGTGAGCTTGCGGTATTTGCGCTGCAACTAATAGCAGAGCCTTGATTGGTATGCCACTGCCGAGCATTTTGAACCATCCAATTTGGCTGTAATACAATAGCCAGCGGTATGTAGTTTTGTCTTAAATGCGCTTATTATGGCTCTAATAGTTGTGGGCATTTGAGGGTCAAGTGATTTTCCGGACAGCTTTTTTCAATGCTATTTTGCTGACAGCTCTTGTGGGCCATTGTGATGCTGCGCCTCAACAAGCTGCTCCTCAACAGGTTGCTTATAAGAGCGCCAAGCCGATGGAACAAAAATCCGTGAGGCAAACAGTGGAAAGTCAAATTGCCCTCTTTAATAGTGGCAACCTACAGCAAGCAGCACAAACAGGCTATGAAGTTCTGCGCAGAGACCCGGGCAATTCACTGGCCCGCTATTACTATGCTCAGACTCTCTACAAGCTCAATTGTAAGGCCGATGCCAAATCGCAATTTGCTGAGTGCTACAAAATAACCAACGATTTGAAAATGAAAGCTAATTGCTATGACGCGTTGAAGGCCTTAGCTTCACAGCCTTCAACGGCTGTTAGTGGTGCGGAGTCGACTAAAAATCCCGATGCAGCTAAAGGCGCTGCTGGCAGCACCACAGAGACTGCTAAAAATCCAACTACTGTGCCTCAGAACTCTGGCAATACTAGTAATAGTACTAGTGCTAATAATGCCAAATCTTCCTCGAATAATGCTGAAATTTCCACACATGATCCAGCCTTGGCTTCTCGCAAGCTGCAGGTGATGATTGATGGTGCTGCTAATATCGCCGCTAAGCGCAAGCAGCTGGCAATCGAAATACAAGAGGCAAAAGATAGAGCTGCTGAACAGCTAAATGGTATCGAGCAATATTTCGAGAGGGCTGTTTTAGTCAATAACCGCATTGCTCGGGTGGATCGCTATGAGAATCCTGAATACGCTAAAGTGCGTGATCGTACCCAAACAGAATTGCAGACCAAGATAGCTGAGCTAAATGCTGATTTCTCACGGCGCGAAGCTGAAATTTTGGCAGATTGCCGGGCAAGAGGGGCTGTTTACGATGAGGTGAGGCCGGCGTTGAAGACTCAGCAGAAAGCTGGAACCAGCCAGATTCAGATAATGCCGCAGAATACAAACGGCTTTGTCCGGCACTATGTCAATTACGATGGCAACGATCCAGTCAGTCTAAAAGCTCGTCAGGGAGAGCTGACAAACAGTAAGCCGCCAGCGGCAGTTGGGTCAATAAAAGGCACTCAATCAGTGACGAGGACAAAGTAATCTTTGATCATTGTCTCTCCGAGTCGCTTAAAAACGTTTTGCTGTGTGGCTTTAGCCCTGTCTTTTCACTGCCTTGCTGTCCTGGCTGCGGACAATAGTAAGGACCCAAGCAGATCTCAGGGTAAATCTCAGGGTAATTTACAAGCGAAGAACCCGAGTAAAACTGTCACTCTGCAGGGTCGTGTCGATCAGGTCGACTTCGCCTTGAAATCATCGGGGGTTACTCTTGATGATGCTAAGTTGCCAGCCTTTGTCGGTAATGTGCGCTTGGGTTCACCGGCCTATTATGGGGGTCTGGCGGAGGGAGACAAAGTTCTTTCGGCCGCTGTCGCTGAGAACAAACTCAATTTATTGTTCGAGCGCAAGGGCAAACGCTTTGCCTTGAGTTTGCACACAAGCCCAACCGATCTAAGTAAATTTGGCAACAGAGTGCCCCTCAGCGACAAAGTTGTAAACGCACCACTGTCGCCAGGAGTGCCTCTAACTGATGAGCAGAAGCTGAAAGAATTAG
>CALRJJ020000030.1:0-15440 GCA_943367505.1 Flavobacterium psychrophilum
GCATGATTTCGCTACATCCTATTGGCAAATCAAAAAACTGCTGGCAAGTCGATCACCTTGTGGTGCATCCTAATCACCGCGGTCGCGGCATCGCCCAAGAGTTACTGCGCTTCGCCTTTGCTCTTTTTGGCAGTCAAGGTATTAGCCACTTTGTTGCCGAAGCCTCAGATCAAAATCAGGGCGCTCTTGCAGTGCTTGCTAGCTGCGGTTTTCGTCGCTCAGCTCGCATAACTCACTACCAAGTGCCGGCCGACCTTAAGTTAGACCTTAAAGCCGAGGCAAAAACAGAGCAAAGTGCAGGGCAAAATCTAGACCCGAAAAGCACTACCAAGCCAGAAAGCAAATCCGAAGATAATTTTCGCCTGGCCATTCCCGAAGACCAGGCCAGTCTCTATCAACTGCATCAAGACGTGCTGCCCGCCGATCTCAGGCTGACTTTTCAATATTTACCAGAAGACTTCTATGTTTTCCCCTTAAAAGTAGAGAGCCTGGACAAACTGGCTCGTCGTCTAATCAGGCGCAAGAGTTGGTTCTGGGTTGCTAGCGACCACGAGCGTAAGGTCATTACTTCAGCCTGCCGCGTCACGGCTCACCGCGAAGGTGACTATCATCTAGAGTTCGCTGTGCATCCAGGTTGGGCCCATACGGCTCGCGACCTTGTCAAATTCGTACTTTCAATCATGCGCCGGGCTGGCATGAAGGGCATGGTCATTGCCAAAGCCTACGATTATCAAAATTCAGTCATCGAAGCCCTTGAAGAAGCGGGCCTAGAGCGGGCCGGCCATTTCTCGCTGTTGACCAGAGACCACTGGCTAAGAGCGAAGTCACCGCCCAAGAAGCTCTCGCTAGAGCGCACAGTCAGCCTCAACCCCCTGGGCAAGCCAGCCATCAATATTCCTAGAGCCTCGATCAATTTGATTGCCGAACATTCTTATGGCATCAATTCGTTCAATTCATTCAATGTGACCAATCAATTTAAGAGCGATAACAACTGACTCTTCCACTTGAAAGCCGGGCAGACTTAACCGTCTTTTGTGATAACCGCTTAAGAATTGGTCGTTTTAGCGGGGTTTCGTCTAAGAATTCGATCATTTGGCTTTTGCTTTGTAAAGGATTTTGGAAAGTCCGCTATATCACCTGGGCTCATCTGATAATCTGAAAACTTGCCGATACCCATGTTGGTTAGTTGTCTTTGCAGCTGTCCAATCTTTTCTGGGTGATCTGCTAGTTTTTGTCCTGCCCGTTTAAGTTTGTGTTCAGTAGTCGTAGTTCTTAGGAGTGCAGTGGTGCCTACCATCAATCAGTTGATCAGACGCGAAAGAAGCAAGGTGACTTACAAGACCAAGTCTCCAGCGCTAAAGTCTTGCCCTCAGAGAAGGGGCGTTTGCACCCAGGTGAAGACAACAACCCCTAAGAAGCCGAACTCAGCACTTCGCAAGATTGCCAGAGTCCGTCTTACAAACGGTATTGAAATCACCGCCTACATTCCAGGTGTTGGCCACAACTTGCAAGAGCACTCAGTCGTACTCGTAAGAGGCGGTCGGGTTAAGGATCTTCCAGGCGTTCGCTACCACATCGTCAGAGGCGCCCTCGACACAGCCGGCGTTAAAGACCGCAAACAAAGCCGCTCTAAGTACGGCGCTAAGCGTCCTAAGCCAGGCGCTCCAGCAGCAGCAGCCGGCAAGAAGAAATAAGCCTCAATTTCCAACCTGAACTAATAAATAGGAATAGTAAGAATGTCTCGCAGAAAGCAAGCAGATAAAAGAATTACCGTAGCTGACCCTGTATTCAACAGCCAACAGGTTTCACGCTTCGTCAATCGTATGATGCAGCGCGGTAAGCGCAGCACAGCCCAGAGCCTCTTCTATGATGCTCTACAAATTCTCAAAGATCGCACCAAGCAAGAGCCTCTTGATGTTTTCAACAAAGCATTGAAAAACGTCACTCCTCTAGTAGAAGTTAAGGCCCGCCGCGTTGGTGGTTCGACCTACCAAGTTCCAGTTGAAGTTAAGTCTTCCCGTGGATTCGCTCTCGCTTCACAATGGCTCATCGCCAACAGCCGCAAGAGACCAGGTCGCACTTTCGCCGAGCGTCTTTCTGCTGAACTAGCCGATGCCAGCAACGGTACCGGAGCATCAGTTAAGAAGCGCGACGAAACACACAAAATGGCTGAAGCCAACAAAGCCTTCGCTCACTACCGCTACTAATTAAAATTAGATCGTCGGTATAAAGTGTTATTAAAAAACGCTTCGGCCAGTGGTCGAAGCGTTTTTGTGAAAACTGTTGTACAAAGTCTCATAGAGACAAAGTTATATCTGTTTGTAAAGAATGCTCAGTCAATTCTGAATATCTTTATGAAGGATATAAAGATGGTGCGATACCAGGTGGTAACCTAAGTTTAGTCTTTTCAAGAAGAGCGCTTCTCAACGCGTTCTAAGAGAAAGGTCGTCAACACCAGCGGTTGAGCACGGCAAGATAGTACCCAGCTAGTTATATTTGGAAGGTTCAAATGGATAGCGTTAAAGAGAGGAAAACAGGGACAGTGGCAGGAAGACAAATTCAGCTTCAAGACGTCCGTAACATGGGTATTGCAGCTCACATCGATGCTGGCAAAACTACCACAACAGAACGGATTCTCTTTTATTCCGGTTTGATCCACAGAATGGGTGAAGTGCACGAAGGCACATCCTTCACCGACTGGATGGAGCAAGAGAAAGAACGCGGCATCACCATTACAGCAGCTGCTATTACCTCCCAGTGGAGAGGCAAGCGCATCAACTTAATCGACACCCCCGGACACGTTGACTTCACCGTAGAAGTAGAACGCTCTATGCGCGTGCTCGACGGCGTTGTCATCGTGCTTTGCGCAGTTGGTGGCGTTCAACCGCAAACCAACACAGTTTGGAAGCAAGCCAACCGTTATGAAGTGCCCAGAATGATTCTGGTCAACAAAATGGACCGCACTGGCGCTGACTTCTACAAAGTAGTCAAACAAATCAAAGAGCAGCTTCCTGGTATGTCTACCACTTGGGCTAATGCTCACCCTCTTCAATTGCCAATCGGCGCTGAAGGCGATTTCAAAGGTCTAATCGACCTAGTTGAAATGAAAGCTCACGTCTACGACGAGAAAGATCCTATGGGTCAGAAATTCAACATCGTCGACATTCCTGCCGACATGCTTGAAGATGCTCAAAAATATCGCAAAGAACTTGAAGAGTCAGTTGTTGAAACCGACGACGCTCTGATGGAAATCTACATGGAAACTGAAACTGTTGAAAACGAAGCTTTCAAAGTAGCTTTGAGAAAAGCAGTTTGCACCAACAAAGTTATTCCAATTCTTTGTGGTTCAGCTTTCAAAAACAAAGGCGTTCAACAGCTTCTCGACGCAGTTGTCGATTTGCTTCCTTCACCAGCTGACGTTTCTGCTATCAAAGGCACCTTGCCAGATGGTACTGAAACTGAAAGAGCTCCTGACGATAACGCTCCGTTCTCAGCTTTGGCCTTCAAAGTTATGAACGATCCTTTCGTCGGTAAACTAACCTTCTTGCGCGTTTACTCCGGTAAATTGGCCGCTGGTTCTTACGTTCTCAACTCCACTAAAGGTAAGAGAGAGCGCATCAGCCGTCTCGTTCAATTGCAAGCAGATAACCGCACAGACGTTGATGAAGCCTACGCTGGCGACATTATTGCTGCAGTCGGCTTGAAAGACACCACAACCGGTGACACTCTTTCAGCAGAAAATTCACCAGTAATTTTGGAATCGATGAACTTCCCAGATCCAGTTATCTCGGTTGCTATCGAACCAAAAACCAAAGGCGATTCCGACAAACTGGGCGTCTCACTGGGCCGCTTGGCAGAAGAAGATCCAACCTTCAAAGTGCGTGTTGACCACGAAACTGGCCAAACAATCATTGCTGGTATGGGCGAACTGCACTTAGAAATCATTGTTGACCGTCTACTTCGTGAATTCAAAGTAGAAGCCAACGTTGGTAAGCCACAAGTTGCCTACCGCGAAACCATCAAGAAGAACGTCAAGTGCGAAGGCAAATTCATCCGTCAGTCGGGTGGTCGTGGTCAATACGGTCACGTAGTCTTCGAACTAGAGCCTCTTGCTGCTGGAACTGGTTTTGAATTCGTCAACAAAATCGTTGGTGGTGTCGTTCCAAAGGAATACATCCCTGCGATTGAAGCTGGCGTAAGAGACACACTAGTTGGCGGCGTACTGGCCGGTTACCCTGTAATCGACGTTAAGTGCACCTTGGTCTTCGGTTCGTACCACGAAGTTGACTCGAACGAAATGGCCTTTAAGACTGCTGCTTCTATCGGCTTCAAGGAAGGCTTCATGAAAGCCAGCCCTATTCTTCAAGAACCAATCATGAAGGTAGAAGTTGAAGTTCCAGAAGAATTCATGGGCGATGTTATCGGTGACATTTCATCGAGACGTGGCCGCATTGAAGGCATGGACACCATTGATTCACTATCAAAAGTGAAATCTTCAGTGCCATTGTCTGAAATGTTTGGTTATGCCACCGACATCCGCAACAAGACACGCGGACAAGGTACATTCACCATGGAATTCGCACACTACGAAGAAGTGCCAAACGCTATTGCTGAAGCAGTTATTTCTACCAAGAAAGATACTCGCCACTAAGCTCTAGATAATCAAGAGATAAAGAGCCCTCGCCAAACCATCTGTTTGGCGAGGGCTTTTCTTTTTCATTCTTTTTCTTTTGGGCCTAATTTCTTTTCTTGATGTCTTTTCTAAAGCTGACAATCGATTTCTTAGGCTGACAATAGGGCTGCGCTCAATAAAAGCGGTAAAATTCTAGGGCAGGCGTAAGGAGAGCGATACTATGAAGTATCTGCACAGCGGGTACATTCTTTTCTGCCAAGGGGCCGACCACGAAGAAGATGGTCGCGTGGATGCCCGTGGTCTTTTTGATCTGTTTGTTCTCAAAGAACTACCGACAAAAATGAACTGCACCTGCGTCATTGGCTTTGGTACACCTTACGAGCGTCGCCAATACAAAGGCATCGTCACAATTGAAGATCCAGATGGCACCGTAGTCCTTACCAAAGACTTCAATGCCAATGACCCTGGTGATATCTTCAAAGGTCATTACATCTTCCAGCCCGATGTCAGCCTGACAAAAGAGGGAGCCTGGTCAGCCAAGGTCTCTCTGCTGAATTGGAAAGATGACAATATGTGGGACTGCGAGCGCAAATTCTTTGTCATGCTAGAAGGCGACGCTCCGCCAGACCCATAAAAGTTAGCGGCAGCCTCTAAACCTAAGAACGAGAAATTTAGCAGAAGTCGAGATTATCGAAATTCTTGCCTAGAACTTCACGACTATCGGCACCCAGCCAGCGGTCAAGAATAGTGGCATATACGGTGCGGAAATCGACATTGAATTTGAGGTCGCCATGATCTAATTCAGTCAGCGATGGGTATTGCCCGTAGAGACCGCCTTTGACACCACCGCCAAGAACAAGGCAAGGTCCAGCAGTGCCGTGATCAGTTCCGCCGCCACCATTCTCGGCGACCCGTCTGCCAAATTCAGAGAAGACAAGCACCATCACTTTATCGTCGCAGCCGTGCTGTTTTAAATCTTCCTGAAACGCGCTCAGTGACTTACCTAAACCAGCAAGCAGATTAGTCTGCGTGCGCAATTCACCAGCGTGGGTATCAAAGCCGTCATAACCAAGGGTATAAACCTTGGCACCAATACCGCCACTAACCATCTGAGCAATGAACTTCAAGCTTGATCCAAGCTTGCCGTCAGGATATTTAACTGTGGTCTTGTGACCTTTAACCAAATCAAGTAAGCGCTCAGAAGCACGATTAGCGGCCAGGCCGCTAGTGCGCAATTTCTTTACCACCGGGCGATTATCGTCAAAGTTTTGATAGATATCATTGAAAGCCTCAAGCTGCAAAGCACGATCAGCTTGATAGAGTGGATCGACTTTAAAGCGGAAGGCCTGCACATCAGATACCGATGGCACAGCCACTTTTCGTGCCAACAATGACTTAGGCAAAAGAGGATCGACATTGACTGCCAACATGGCAATTTTCTCTTTGTCTGGTTCAATGCTCGCTTTCACAACTTTTCCCGGAGATTGAGAGATGCTCAAGTGATCAAGGTAGCGCCCCAACCAACCGGTATCACCAATAATTTCAGGCTGTGCTGTTTGCCAAATTTCAATTGAGCGAAAATGTGAACGGTTAGGCTCAGGATAGCCTACCCCTTGAATAACCGCTAATTTGCCCTGGGTGTAGAATTCTTTAAAGGCCGTCAAGCTAGGATGGAAGCCAACTTTATCATCGATATGCAGCACATCGGCTTGCTTGATTGCAATTTTCGGACGAGCATCATAATAGGCACCATTACCGTATGGAATGATTGTATTGATACCGTCGTTGCCACCATTGAGCTGAATAACTAAAATCGACCGCTCCGCCCCGGCCAGGGGATCTACCTGAGAGGCAAAGGCTTCCAGTTGCTGCTGCCCGAGTATTCCTAAAGCCGCCAACCCGGCCAAGAAATCACGACGACTAATCGACTTATTAATCGAATTATAGATAGAACTGGGATTGGTCATTTCGTTCGCACCTCTATTGGATCGTCTATTAGGTCGTCTATTAATTCAGTTGATAAGTTGGCAGAGTCATAATCAAATGTACCAGGCCACGCAGCCGAGCATCAAGAACTTTATCTTCAGGGAGCTTGCCTGACGCCAGGGGCTTATTGACCAAGGGTTTGCCACTCATATCGCTCGAAACATACTTAATTAACCGCTCACGCACGGCTGGAGGCGCGTCATTCTCCACAAGCAGGCTGAGAAAATAATCTACCGTTTCAGCAGCATTGGTAAGCCCCTGCTCAGCGGCGATTTTGGCTGGAGAAGAATATTTTTCAAGATAGTCAAACTTTTGCGAAATCATCCTTGTGGCAAAGTTGAAGCGCTCCATCATCACATCTGAAGCAATCCAGTTTTCACCACCATCCCAACCTTTGACCGAAGGAGGATTGAAGAGATTTTGCCCCATGGCCGCCATCAGACGCGGCACTTCAGCATCAACTTGACTGACCTGAAAAGTCTTGAGCATGCCAACCACATACTCACAGGGGCTTTTAATTAGTGAATGAAAACAGGCATTCGATGAAAAATTGCGCGAGGCAAAAATGGCACTGACCATGGCACCAATATTGTGATCGCTCTTTTTATAGACGCCAGCAATCTCATCAACGAAAGAATTGGAGGGATTATAGAGAGCAAAAAAGCGAATCAGCTTGCCCGCTAAGTAGTGACCAGTTGCCTTTTGATTGGCCAGAATATTGACGATATCTTCACCGTTGAAGTTGCCAGTTTGACCAAGAAAAGTCTTGCTGCCCTTGTCATGTTGACCACTATTGAAGAAGAAACCATCGGGCTTAGCCTGCCAGCCAGTAAAGGCACGGGCACCTTCTTTGACGTCTTGCTCTGTATAGTTGCCGATGCCCATGGTGAATAATTCCATTACTTCGCGAGCATAATTTTCGTTAGGCTTATTCTTGCGGTTCTGCTGATTATCAAGCCATTCAATCATAGCTGGGTCTTTAGACATGGCCAGCAAAAGATCATCAAATTTGCCAAAGGCGTGTTTGCGTATGGTGCAATTTTGCACATACATGGCATAGGGGTTGCGTACTTTGTTATCGGAAGTGGCAAAATGTCCATGCCAGAAGAGAGTCATTTTCTCTTCTAGCGGCCGCCGCGTAAACATCATGCGAAAGAGCCACCAGCGCTTAATATCATCAGGATTGGTGAAATCGAAAGACTGCTCAGCGAGCATATGATCGAGGGCACTATTATCAGTTGATGATGGACTGGTTAGCTGCTCAAGAGCACTGCTGTAGCCCATTTCAAGATAGGGCGCTAGTTCTTCAGGGGTAAAACCAAAGCCAGCACGGTTAAGCAAGTGCCTGATTTGCTGATCACTTTTATTCTTGTTTCTATTGGGCATACGCTGGCACCTTGCCACGTCTGAGCTGCTCTAGCTCTAGCATTTGCGCAGGGCTAACAAGTTTGTTCAAGGCTTGCGTGAACTGATTTTGTCGCTCTTTGATTTTGCTGACAACGGCAGCAATAGCAGCGTCCTCTTCTTCTTTTGCTGGCACAAACTTAGCTGGCTCCGCCTTAATTGGCTCTTGCTTCTCTTTAGCTAATTTTTCCTGCGCTAATTTCTCTTTGGCTAGCTTGTCTCTGTCTTGCTTCTCTTTTTCGAACTTCTCTTTCTCAGATTTTAAGCGCGCTTTGAATTCTTCGCGCAAGGGGCGCAGTTGCTCGTTGAGAAGCTTCAAATCACTGCGATAAACATTGAACAGTTCGTTGACCTGTTTGCGCTGAGGGCCATCGAGAGAGGGAATCAAGCGCACTTGCTCTAAAGTCGGATTAGCATCGACAAGCTGCTGGCCGATTACATCTTTTGGCCCTGGTCTTTTCTCGACACTAGGCTTTACAGCAGCAGCAGCACTGGCGCTAAAGAAATTGCCAACGGCAAAAGGACTAGCAGAGTGCCTGGCCTTCGGACTAGACTCCTGATTTATGGGATCTTCAACGCTGCGAGGTCTCGCAAATGCTTCTGCCTGGCAATAGGTCGAAAAGCAAACAATCAGAAATAGCAATCTGGCCGACTTACTCATAAAAACATCCTGCCCAAAATTAAAAGCCCTCTATGGCGTACCGAGTAAAATTGTTGAGTACTCAACAAAATTGCCAACGAGAACATGGGGTTCTTCAGTTTCAAACTTTGTTGAGTACTCAACAAAATCACAAAATAGAAGTACTCAAGTATTTTACATACGATGGCTTCCGCTCCATGCACGCAAAAGTGCGGATGTAATCGCCCCTTGCGTCAGACCATTGCCCTCCCAAAAAAGCATAAGGCCAAAAAACCATGCAAAAAAGATAGATACACAGCGGGACTGAAACCACCGATTTAAACCGATTAGAAGTATGAACAGAATCCATGGCGGAGCAAAAAGGCAGATAGGCATTGCAGTCAGGAGGATTTCTGGTGACAGCCCCCAAGCTTTTAGGCAAAAGCCGAAAGTCATTATCGCAAATAACGAAAGATACAAATGCCAGAAGCCTTCAGTCCACACGACAAATCGCACTATCGGCGGAGGCACCCAATTGAAAAAACTGGAGTGTGGACCTTTTTGTATCTCCTCTTCTGTCGCTTGCTCGCTTCTGGGCGGCGACACAAACCAGTCACGAAAAGATCCAGTTTTCTTTGGCTCTGGTTCTGTCATCGAGGCATCGCTAATTTTTGAGTGGCGGCGACCCACCGTTCTACTTCCAGCGCCAGTGTAATCGCGTTTCTCACGGTCTATTTCTCCAGAGCAAAGTATCAAGATCTTCTCAAATAATGAGGATTTGCCTACTTCATTGTTCCCAAGAGCCAAAACTCGAGCGTTCGACCAATTGAGATGTCGACACAATTGGATACAGCAAAAAAACGCTCACTCCAGAAACCTCTGAAATGAGCAATTTAATGACTTCTTTAAATGGTGGGCAGTACAGGATTCGAACCTGTGACCTCTTCCATGTCAAGGAAACGCGCTACCAACTGCGCCAACTGCCCACAAGACAAGTACTTATTGTAACTTGAATGAGTCTTAGATGATAAGTTACTGAAACGAAGTTGTAAATTCGCAACATTAATAAACGGCAGAAAAACAGTCTATTAAGTCGTCAGTAATCAGAAAAAGATAGGCGGCACCCAGATTCGAACTGGGGGATAGAGGTTTTGCAGACCTCTGCCTTACCACTTGGCTATGCCGCCGCAATTTTGAAGGTAGGAGTACATGCTATTTGGCACGGCCTTATTTGTCAATTCGAACAAGGCGGCAAGAGCCTTTTCGCCTCAATGAAAAGCAAGAAGTGACAGCCATTGCGGTTATTATTAGCTTAACGTTTTGTCTCAGCACCGGGTAAGCCGAAAAATGATTATAAGGAGAGTACTGGCAGCCATTCCCATGCTCTTCCTCGTTTCACTTGTCAGCTTTGCTTTAATGCGCGCCCTTCCTGGTGACCCTGTAGACGTAATGCTTGGCTCGGCACAAAAAGAGCTGCCAGCAGAAGACCTCAAACTATTGCGGCAAGAATTTGGCCTTAACCAAAGCCCGGCAAAGCAATATCTGCTCTGGCTCTCAGGCTGGCTCAAAAGCGATAGTGTTGCCTCAACCAATGCACTGGGGCGCTCTTACCGCGACGGTCGACCGGTCAAAGAAGTAATAATTGAGCGCATCCCCGCCACTCTAACGCTGGTGGGAATAGCGCTGCTATTGTCATTCTCCATGGGCCTTCTGCTAGGTGTGGTGGCAATTGTGCTCAATTTGAAGAACAAAAAAGCCGACTCAGCATTAACCGCTGTTTTGCTGGCTCTATACTCAGCCCCTAATTTCTGGCTTGCCTTTATCGCCCTGGCCTTTCTGGCCAGCCCCTACAGCAGCGCCCTGGTCAATCTACCCATACTCGGCTTGCATCCACCTGGGGCCCAGCCATCACTGGCTTATGCCGCTGAATATCTACTGCTCCCAGCCATCATTCTCTCTTCCCGCCGCATGGCCAAAGTAGCGCTCTACGTGCGCGCCCTCGCCATCGATGAGCTAGGTAAAGAATATGTGGTAACCGCTCTAGCCAAGGGCCTATCGCTGAAAAATGTCATCACAGACCACGTTCTCAAGAACTGCCTCATTCCTGTGGTCAACTTGGCCGGTCTTTCACTTCCGGCCTTGATTGGCGGCTCAGTCTTAATCGAGACAATTTTCTGCGTACCAGGCATGGGCCGACTGATGGTGGAATCGACCTTTGGTCGCAACTATCCAGTATTAATGGGGCTGGTGATGCTCTACGGCACAATTGTGATTTTGGCCAACCTGCTAGCCGACGTGCTCAACAACGTCATTGACCCGAGGTTACAGCAATAACTGCGATAGCAGAAAGTTGAAAGCAGAAAGCAGAAAATTGAAAACCCTATGAAAGCCAACTCCAAAACTAATTCTAGACTCAATACTAAACTCATAAGCGGCGCCATCGGTCTTGGTCTGTTGTTAGCTATCGCCCTGCTGCCGCTGCTTCTAAACCTATTGCAGCCAGTATTTGGGCTCACCATTGAGCCGCCCACATCAAATCTAAATGCAGTCAACCTGGCCCCATCACTCACTTTTCCCCACATTCTTGGCACCGACGCCCTGGGTCATGACCTCCTAAAAATGATCGCCTACGGCGCCCTTGGCTCCCTCTCTGTGGGCCTTTGCTCGGCCCTTGTGGCAGTCACCCTCGGCAACCTGTGGGGTGCCCTGGCGGCTCTAGCAGGCGGAGCAGTCGATAGCCTGATGATGCGGCTCGTCGATGCCCTCTTAGCCGTGCCATCAATTATTCTCCTGCTGGCCCTTAGTTCAATTTTGTCTGCCCCAGAGTTAGTGGAACATTTTCCGCCATTTCTGCTGACAGCCCTCGGGGTAACCAGTTACACCGACGGGCTTTTGCCCTATTTCATTGTCATTCTGGCAATCACAGCCACCACCTGGCTTGAATCAGCAAGAGTGGCCAGGGCAAGGGTCTTAGCAATCAAAGAGGAAGATTTTTTCATGGCCGCTCAGGCGCTCGGTAGCTCCTTTGCCCAACTTTTAGGCAAGCACCTGTTGCCGGCTCTCGCCACCACTGCCGTGGTTGAGGGCACGCTTTTAGTGAGCGACGCCATCATTATGGAGTCTGGCTTAAGCTTTCTTGGTCTAGGCCTGGGCCCAAGCACCCCGAGCTGGGGCAGCATGCTCAAAGACGCCCAGTCTTGCCTCACTGCCGGCAATTGGTGGGCTGCAGTCATACCCGGCTTGCTAATTTGCTTCACAGTTTTAAGCGTACACATGCTGGGCGAAGGCTTTTTCGCCTCAAAGCGGGCGAGAGGCAAAATTAGTGCTTAGAGAATCGGCTAGAATATTGGTGTAATTATCTAGTTCTAAAATTTAGTCGTAATTGCCATTGTTCAAAAATGGAGTCTATGAAATCTTTGCCTTCTAAACTATTTGCAAAAGCATCAGCAAAGCTGGCTGTTAGCAGTCTAGCAATTAGCCTGTGCGCCCTTGGCAGTATTGCACTACTGAGCGGCTGCGGTGACGGCAAAGAAGTAAGTTTCAACTCAGGCGGCATGCGTCAGACATCGAGAGCTGGCAAAGGTTCCGTGCCAGATGACTTAAAGAAACTTGTCTATCCTGGTGCCATCGCCAGTGGTTCGCAGTCAGCTAGCGAAAACGACAAAGATGCTAACGATCATTCTCGCTACTTAAATCTGTCCAGCAGCGACTCAATCGAAAAAGTAGCCGCCTGGTACGAAACGGCACTCAAGGCCGAGGGCTGGAACATCGAAAAGAACGAAGCCATGGGCAATCTCGTTACCATCAGCGGCACATTGAAAGACGCCGAAGTAGCAGTAAATATTGCCGATGATTCTGGCAAGACTTCTATTATCGTCAATCAAAGCACCTCGATTGGTGCCATTCCAGATGATGAAGCAGTAGAGAACTTCAAGCCCAATAAAGAGGTTCCAGCCACTGACTAAGAAGAGCGATAGCAAAACTGCGGTTGTGCCTCAGAGCCCCCTGGCAGAAGTGCTTACTTCTTCTATCACTGGTCTTGTGGCGGAGACTATTAAGAATAGCGCGGGCAGCAGTAGTAATGTCGGCTCCAACGGCAAAGTGCTTAAGCCTCGCTTTGGTAGTTTTGTCAGAGTTGATTCGCCCGAAAACGACATTTCAATTTTCGCCATTGTCTTCAATGTCATTACTAATCCGCCCGACAGCGTGCACAAACCAAGCGCTCTAGGGTTAACTAGAGACCAATTGAGAGTTGAGCAGCCCCATATTTTTGCCCTGCTCAAAACCGAAGTACACGCGCAAATTGTTGGCTATTTAGATTGGAGCGACAAGGCAATCTATCAACATTTGCCACCACAGCCGCCAGAAGTGCACGACTTTGTCTACAGTGCCAGCCAAGAAGAAGTGTTGAAATTATCGAGCGAATTTGAATTTTTACGCTTGCTCAATGGCGTCACCAGTGTTCCGGCTGACGAACTGATGGCCGCTTGTGTGCGCGAAGCAGCGCGGGCAAGAGCGAAAACTCATGACTCCGCTGCTGAGACTGAGCAAGCATCAACCGCCTATTTAATTGAAGCTGGTCGCGCCATATCGCAACTATTCCGCTCTGACTACGAGCGCATGCTGAGCATCGTCCGCAAGATAAAACCAGGCAATGTGGGCTAGGCCTTCAAAGGGCTTTGGATTCATGAAAACTGAACAAAAACTTTTAGTGGTGGCACTGGTTACATCGGTATTTTCTACTACCTGTCTAATGGCAGGGGCCAAAACGTCTTCGAACGAATACAGAGAGCGACCTGCCTATATGCCCACTAGTCTAGATGACCCCAGGCTGACCAAAAATACATTTTATGCCAAGGGAACCGAAAAGTATCAAGAAGGAATAAAAAGCCAATACTCGTATGAACTTTGCCGCTATGCGAAGAAGCTCTTCAAAGAAAAGAAATTTGCTAATGCACTCCAGGTAATAGATCTCTCGCTAAAGAACCAGTCCAAGCCTGGCCTTGACATAGCAGAAGACTTGCGAATAGAGATTCTACTTGCTTATGCGGGCAGCGTAGGCAAGGAAAACGCAAGGCACCATTATGAGGAAGTGGTGATTGCCTGCGACAAAGGCCTGAAAGGCTGGCATTCTCTAGACTATTATTTGCCAAAGATCGATGCACTGATAGGCTTAGGCCGCAACGATGACGCTATTCGATGCTGTGAGATTGGCTATAACGCGGCTCAAGGAGATAGCCGAGATGTCTCAGTGTATGCAGCCACTCTAGCTAAGCTGAATGGCAGCAGCAGACCTGCCAGCAATCTAGTCGCACGCACGCAGAAAAGTGACAAAGCTAATTTACCAGACACGACTTCAACAGCTAACAACCTGACAAAAAACAATATCGCGCGACTTCAGAAAGACGTCGCCGACATGGTTAAGCACGACACTTGTCCAACTCAAAAAGAAATTGAAAACCTTGTAGGAGGAAAGTTCGAAGTACAGGATCCGGATGAGCCGAACCTTGTTAGACGAGGTATCCCGCAAGGCAATGAAATCTACCACGATGCTGAACTGAAGATTCCCCACAAAATTGATGGATTAAGCAGTCTCATTCTTACTCTGCGCCCGGAAGCAGCTACCATAACGGAGGAAATGGTGCGTAGTTGGTTTGGCAAGCGCGAACCGATTCTCGAGCGTTCTCCACTAATAACCATTCTCACATATGAGTATCCGTGGGGTGAAATTGGCTTCTCTTTTTCGCCTTTTAACTCAAAAGCGGCTGATTCAATTACATATTACTGGGCAAAAAGTTCCGAATGCGACGGACTCGTCGACCCTCTGGAAGGACCGCAGCCGAGCCTTGAAGACAGACTCAAAGACATAGACGCTTGGTATACCAAAGGTGAAAAGGACTGGGCATTCAAAGAGCTTTATTATCGAATAGCCTGCCATTTACCGCAAGAAGAAAACACAGCAAAACGCAGAGAGTATGTGCGAGAGCGCCTAATTAGATGGAAAGAAAAAGAGATGAAGCCAGAGGTGGTGGCATACCTCAAAATTGCGCCAGGCAGAGAGCTTGAAGAGTCGATGAAAGACATCATATTTTGCACTAGAGCAGATTTCTTTACGATTGAAGAATATAAGAAATATCCATATTTCTTGAACGGCAGTATGGACGAAAGCTTTAACGGGCAGTGCTTTCTTATAGGCTTCAAGGGTGAACTCATTGCCACCATAAAGGAGAAGACTGAAGCAGCCCAAAAATTCTTTGACTTGCACAAAGTTAAGCTTCCATTCAACGCTCAATTATTGAAAGGGCCCCGTTACATATCCCCACTTAACGGCCCCCTAATCGATCAAATTGAAGACGAACAAAATGCAGTAATTGCACAACGAGTCAAAGAAAGAACAGAGTTAGAGAAAGCAAAGTACATTGAAGACAGTAAAAATCCAGAAATCGTCAAGCAGCGAATAATTGACGCTCGAAGAGACGCAGTAAACCCTGATAGAGCAAATATGCGCAAAATACTAATAGAGCTATACAAGCGACAAAAATAGCCTTAGCTAAGCTATCTCACTAGTATCGGCATACTTCATATACACCCAGACGGCCCCAGAGACAATAATAATCAGCACGGTTGAAACGGCCGAACCGAAGGCCCAGTCGCGCACAGTAAGAAACTGATTCTGAATTAAATTACCCATATACATGTACTTGCCACCACCAAGAAGGTCGGGGGTAACATAATCGCCCAGAGATGGAATAAAGACCATGAGAGAGCCAGCGATGATACCGCCACTGGTGAGAGGCA
>CALRJJ020000031.1:0-15208 GCA_943367505.1 Flavobacterium psychrophilum
ATGATTGCCGTGCAAGTTCGGCCCCTGGTGCTTCTTTCTCATCGTGTTTGACTGTTGACTGTGTATCACCCTGTAGCAAAGCAGCCTGTTCTGACATAGTAGCCTCAAGCGATTGGTATTACTGATTAATGGGGATTCGAATTTGAGGATATGTTGTGCCCGGAAACGCAACAATGGTGGAAATACTACGAATATTAAATGCCAACAAAATGCCAATAAAATTTTGCCAATCTATTACATGAAGTGCGCTAGAGGTTGGATTGGCTATCGATTGCAAAAGCTCTGAGCTATATGTGATTGAGCTGAATTTCGGCTACGAGCTTCTCGCTTGGTTCAATGTTTATTACAGTGACAGAGCCGGCGCGATTTGCTACCTGCTGCTGTTTCTGCCGCTGTTGCTGTCGTGTGACCTTCCGGCTGGCTAGTGGTCTTCTGTGTATTGCTCTGCGTATGCGGCTCTTGCTTGATCTTTTCTTGGTCGGAGCACCGGGCACATAGTTTAGGTCTTTTGAAAAGTCTTCCTCAACGCCCTTATCTTCGCCCGCTACAAAGTCTACTTGCTTGCTTTCTGCCTGACTGAATGCAACCAGGCAGTTCTCATTTTGAATGGGCTCAGAGCCGCTTATACTTTTTGCTATTTTTATCGTGTTGCCTGACTCTTCCTTTAAAAGAGCTGCCTGCGAAAGTGGCGTGCGCGATAAGACAATGCGAATTGTCTCAGTGCCTGGGTTGGCATCGACGTCCAGGTAACCGCTTGTTGGCAGCAAGTATTGTCTTCCTGCCAGAACCTTACCATTGGGTTCAGAGCTGTTGGGAAAGAGTACTTTCTTTTGACCGGTGGTGCCTTTCTCGAGCACAACATAAGCATAGCCAGTGATATTTGGCACAATCTGAAAGCGAATTTCATCGCCTGCCATGAAGTCTGTTCTGTTGTCTACCAGGCTTAGTTTCTTGTCGCGGCGCATTTGAATCCAGTATTTCAAGCCAGTGTTAATAGACTCGCGTGGAGATTCTAGTTGTTCAAAATACATACCCTTCGCACTGCTTTGAGCTTCCGCTGGCAAGGTCTGACTAATTAGTATCATTGATAGTGCCAGCGATAGCGCTAGAAGGAATGTACCTGTCTTTTTCATTTTTTCTATTTCTCTTTTGTAGAAGTTACTTTTGCAGTAGTGTTTGCAGTCGCATCTTTTGCAGCGATGTCGATTAGACCTTTGCCGCTCCACGAGCCAGAAAGCTTGGGTGTTTGTGTGTGCTTGAAATCACTTGATACCTCTTGATTGACCTTCGCTGCAATCTGAGCAAAGATCTTACGAAAGTCGTCGTAGGCAGGATTTTTCTCTAAGGTATCTACGAATTGTCTAGTGAAGATACTATTCTTGTAGCGCTTCGATTCCCACGAACGTTCAGTGCTGTCGCTTGAGCTAATCATGAGTTGACGCTTTGAAATCACCAGTAATTCTGGATCGGCGTTTGAGTCTGTTTTGGCAGCATCACCTGGTGCTCCTAGGCCTCCGGCGTAGCAAGTATCGAGTACAACGAAGGCATGCTGCTTTTTCAGTTTGCTTCGGATCATGCGGGCAATGCTCTGCATGGGCATAGAGGTAGTAAAAAGATTCTTGAGCTGCGTGTCATAGGTGACTATTGAGTTGAGAGCACCAATTGCTTTGTATGCTGGTGTGCCATGGGAAGAAATGAAAAGAACGATAAGGTCATCAGGGTGAGCCAGGGTTGGTAGCCATTTTCCTGCTAAACAATCAATAATGGTGGCGCTGGTGGCATCACTATCAAGAAGTAGCTTGACGTGATCTTGCTTGAAACCTGCGCTGTTGATAAGAAATTGCTGCATGTCTTTGGCATCTTTTGCTGGGTAGCGCAGACGGGGCACTGCTGGATCGGCAAAACTGCCTACGCCGACAACGATAGCCCACTTGTCTGGAATATGTTCTACTGTTGCGATTGGCTCTTTTACCCCGAAGAGCGGATCGAGAATTTGCGCCAGCGTTAGCAGATGTGCAGCTTCGGTGGTAAGGCTGAGAGCGTACTGGCGATCTTCAGCGGCGCCAGTTTTATTGCCTAGCTTGTGTCGGCAATAAGAGCGCCACAGAGCTGCTTGGGCGGCCTCTAGGCGATTGCCGAGTTTGATTGGCGATGCTTGCAAGCCCGGAAGTGCCTCTGACAGATTGCGCTCGGCTTCGGCGTAGTTACCGGCAAGAGCGTTGACTACACCAATTGACTCTATTGCAATGTATGGAAATTCTTTGCTTGTAGTCGAGGACAGCTCGCGTTTAGCATTTTCAATATGCACTTTGGCTAGTTTCGCTTGGCTGTTTAGTGTGTACGCTAATGCAAGGGCACGATCGATAGTGCCTTTCTGTTCGTCACTTTTAGTCTTTTCTCTGGCCGCGTTTAACCATTCGATTGCTTTGAGTGGTTGCTTTTCGGCGATGTACAGATCGCCGAGATAGTAAGAGGCATAAGGCAGATTGGGACTGAGTTCTAGTGATTTCTTTAGTTGTTCTTCGGCGCCGGAATATTCCCCTGACCAAAATGATGCTGCACCAGAATAGAAATGCAGGGGAGCTTTCTGTTCGGTCGCTGCGGAGTTGGCCTCGGCCATGCTTATGGCTAAGCGAGCGCTGTGTAGTGCCTGCACTGGCAGGCCGAAGCAAAGATAGAAGATGGCCGAGCTTTTGTGGCTGAACATCTTTGCTGCCTTGAGATTTTCTGATGTTGTTTGCCTGAGCTGTCTAGCGTTGGCTTTTTCTGCTTCAGATACCGCTTGTGATTCAGCAATGGTGCTTGAATCAAGATAGATTGCATCGAGCTTTTCGTAGGTATCGCTTAGTTCATCGTCGGCCTTGCGATAGCTCTCGACATCAAAGCTATCTGCTGCTTTGAGCAAGTCGGCTGTTTTTGTTAGCTGGAATTTTGAAAGTTCTACTGACTTCTTCGAGAGCTCAATCAAGCGGTCGACTGAGTTGGTCGGCTCTATATCTAGGTATTGGCCCGGTTTCTCTTGAGCAAAAACGGGCTGGCATGTTGAATAAAGTAGTGATGGCAATAGTGCCGATATTGCCAGTATTACAGGCGGCAGTGCTTTGACTCTGCAGAACCTATTCAAGAGCTATTCTCCTCTGTCATTAGAGGTTAGCATGGTTCATTGCTGCTGAAATCGGCACATAGAATGAATTGCCGATGGGCTTAGGCAAGTCATAGGTAAGGCTTTGGTGAGCCTTCCCAAGCCCTTTGTCGAAGTCAATACTCAATTGGGTTGATTTTGGAGATTGTGGTCGCGGGGAAGTATGCTTCTCCACCCTACGATCATAGCCCAATCATGTTTGTTGTCACTGGTGTAAGCACCACTGCCATTTGTTGTTCAGTGAATGTTGCTACTACTTCCCTTTGGGTTGGCGGTATGTTTCTTCGAGCCAAATTTTTGAAGACTGAACTAGTTCGTCTCGGATGAATAATTCTAGATAGCCCGGGCCGTCGCCTAAGCGGCAGTCGTACTCAATTAGGCCGCCTGTGTCTTTGCTCGGCACTCCTAGCAGCTTTTTTACTTTTTCTCTAGGTAGAAGCAAGAACAGTTTTTCATCTTCGATACTGTTAAAGAGCCATAGGCCATCTTTGGATTTCTCTAAGTGATAGATGTCTGTTGGGCTTTTCCTTACCTGTGGTGGTTTTGTTAGTTTGCGCAATTGGACATTTTGTACCAACGAGCCTTGACCTGGAAAAGGTTGAGCCGATGGCGCTTTACCTTCGTAAGGACCAAATATACGCATCAAATTCTTTCTAATTGCGGACGAAGGGTCTACATAGCCCTTAGGTATTTGGGGCGAATTATGCACTGGGCCAGGCTTGGAGGGGTCTGTTTCCCACGCCTCTCGAGGGCGCCCAGCTCCCGGTGGGTAGGGATGCGGCCCAAAATCGCCTTTCAAGTGATCTTTGTCTAGTAATCTGCGAGGTTCAGGTTCGGCAAGAGCCCGGCTGTCTGCCAACCCTAGGGCGAGTAGCAACAGTGAGACTATAGATTTACAGGGAAGCTTAGTCTGCATCTTCCTACTCTATAGCAAACGAAGTAAATCGGCATGGGCTACAATGCTTTAATGCCCCTAACTATTGCCCACCCATGCGCTGTTCTGCCTTTTGCAAAGCTGTGCCCACGCTATTTGAACTTTGCTGCATTGGTGTGCGGTTCTATGTCGCCGGATCTGGCATATGCTTTTCAGCAGTATCAGTTTTCAGCCCAGGCCCATACGTTTGCCGGTAGCTTTTTTCTCGACTTGCCAACTGGCCTGCTGCTTTTGCTTATCTACTATTACTCGAAAGATTTGATAGCAAGCCAGTTGCCGTCTCCTCATCGTGAGTATTGGCTATCCTTGCCTGGTGGCAGCCCCTTGGTCAAGCCAGACCGCTCTCTTTCTGATTCACTTAGGGCTTTTGCCCTTGTTTGTTTCTCGGTTATCCTTGGCTCTTGGACTCACATTGTTTGGGATAGTTTTACCCATCAACATGGCTTTGCAGTTGATTCTTTGCCTTTTCTGTCGCGCGATATTTTCGTTTTTGCTTCTACTCGCTTGCAGCTATATAAGATTTTGCAGTATTTTTGCAGTGCTGCTGGCCTCGTTGTTTTGGCTCTGTTTTATAGGAATCGTCTAAGCGAAGCAAAGACGACTGATATTTTAGGCGAGCCGAACAGCAACACCAAGTTTTCTTTGTTGCTAATTTCGTCTGCTCTTGCCGCCCTCTCTTTGACATTGTTCCAGAGCATGCTTGATTCAAGCCAGAGTCTCGCCCATCAGGGTTTTGTACTTGTCGTCAATTGTATGTTTATGCTTCCGGTTGTATTCTTGCTTAGCGGACTGATAGAGAGGTCTCGGCGCCGTTGAATCAGGAATTATTTAAACAATGAATCGATATAACGCCGCAGAGTTAAATTGCTCGTTGTTCAAGTTGCCGGACAGACAACTGGTTAGTACCTACCAACACAACGGCGAGGTCTTTGCCCTGTGGTCGAGAGATAGCAGCTTTGCTATCGATCCTAACCTTGATCATCAGGTGCAATTTGGTATTGTTCGTTTTACTTTTGATGAGAAAGGTAGCTTGCCTCCTGATGTGCAGACAGACAATCTTTTTCTTGATTTCACCGATAGCGTTGAAGCCGAATTGCGCGAAGTGACTAGCCATCTTTTTCACCAAGGTCGCATTATTTTCACCTTCAGTGAGAAGTTCTCTGGTAACGGCATGTGGGGCAAACGCAATTTTGTCATTGCATACAATATTGAGTCTGCCATTTGGGAGATCGGCCATAGTCGATTAACCACTGGTGATATCAGCTTTAAACCTTGGTTGCCTCAGATGGGTAGCCGCGATGAGCTGAAAATATCTTATGGCGAGCTTGAGCTGTTTCTTCAAGATAACCAGCTTAAAGTTGGTGTAGATCACACTCCATATCACTTGGATGACTGGACCAGAGACACAGACTTTGCCAAAGTGGCACCAAGTTCCGAGTTGCCAGAGGAGAAGTGGCGGCGTCAAGGCTCCATTATTGTGCGCGAAGATCGGAGTGGGGACGAGTCAGATGTGCCAGAGTATGCTCCACCCGTGCCATTAATGTGTAGTGATACCAGAGTCAAGGCTCTCATTCCGATAGCGAGCACCTTGCTGACTTTCGAGAATATTGCTGCTGTTGTGAAGCGTGAGTTTGAAGAGCAGTATTTGCTTGATGAGCTGTGCTACACCGCGCAGCACATTCATAGAGAAGACGATCAAAAGAAGCTGCCATTGGTGCACACCTTAAGCCAAGAAGAAAAGGGTGTTCCCCTGACAGGAAAGCTCAGTGATTTACTTCTCGCTCATCCAGCTCCAGTTGTGCCGCCAGCGAAGTATGCTCTCATTCCTGCCATTAGGTATGCTGACTCTGTTCTTGCCTGCACCAAAACTGGTGCCCATATTGCCGCTCTCGTCGTTGATACTCTTCACCGCACAAGCTGTGTACTTTTCGTTCCCTTGTCTGATCTTTCTTCTGGTCATTAAGTAGTTGAGGTGATGCAGTGTTGAATCCTTCGGTGATTGTAGTGTGTTTGGCACTAGTCGGACATCTTGTCTATTCTGCCCCAGCCCAGGGGCAATCTTCTCAGGCTAAGTTGAAGCCTTCCGTTGCACAGCCCGCAGTAAAGCAGACAGTAGCTGTCACCCAGGCCAGTACTCAGGCCCGTGCTCAGGCTAGCCGTTACTCTACCTTTTGGCCGCCAGTTGTCGGTCGCACTTATCCAGAGATAGAACTGTGCGATTTGACAGGTAAGAAGGTCAAACTGTCTTCTTATGCTGGAAGAGTAATCTTGCTCGAGCCAATTGGTATGTCTTGCCCGGCTTGTCAGGCTTTTGTCGGCGGCGAGAAAATGGGTGGCATTAATGGTGTCACACCCCAGGGCGGTACTTCCTCTTTAGAGTCTTACTTGGCTGCTGCGGGAGTTTCTCCAACTGATACACGTGTGGTTCATGTGCAGCTACTGTTGTACGGGCCTAACATGGGCGTGCCCACACTGGCTGAGGCCCAAGCTTGGGCCAAACACTTTGACTTTGGCCGTCGCAGCAATGAAGTGCTCTTGGTGGGCGACCAAAGGTACATTAATCAGCATAGCTACGACATGATTCCTGGTATGCAGTTGATCGATAAGAACTTTGTGCTGGTCTGTGATGCCACTGGCCACAATCCACGCAGTAGCCTGTTCAGCGAATTAATTCCCTCTGTGAGCAAATTATTGCGTTAGCTGTCGGCAAAAAAGCTCTTACCATCTTGGTCGAGAAGATCCAGGTCGGACAGCGAAAAGTACCTAATTGTTATCTTGTGAGTATGCAGGGTTGGCTCTGAACTGGTCAGAAACCGCTTGCGCACATCTTTGTAGGCATCTAGGCTAGCAAAAATGATGCGCACGCTGTTGAAGACAATACCAGTCGGGCCAATTTCTTTTATTACGTCTTCAATTCTTGTTTCCCACCTGCTGCCAGGTTTATCGTCGGCTAGCTGTAAGTGAATACTTGCTACTAGCTTTTTGACTACAGCGACTGCGCGGGGTACTTTTGCGCTTGATAGCGCGGTAAGAAGATTTTCGGTGAATAACTTAGATAGTTCAATTTGTGTCTCGGATGTGATTTCTTCCTTTCCATTTCGTTCCTTCCCATTTTCTTTCTGGCCATTTCTTTCGACGCAGACAATACATTTGAGCACAAGTGTCACATCTTTATTGTCTTCTTCCAGCTTGATTGGTAGCGGTAACTCTAGTCGAATTATTGTTTCGTCTGCGCTAGGTTCTTCCTGCCAGGGTTTTGGTTTTTCTTTGGGCTCTATTGATATGAGCGAAATTTTTTCCAGCACCAAGCCTAGGGCTGCAAAACTCTCAGCCGTCTGTAAATCTATTTCTTTGTCTAGTCGCTGTAAGGTGGAAATTGAGTCGAGAGCTAATCTTGATATGGCAAGTTTGCCTCTCCATGTCGAGAGTGCATCTGCCAGGCCATTGAGTAGCATCACCGCGGCTTCTCGATCACTGGCGCAGCTGCTCAGTGGTAGTTTGCCGAGGGGCTTCAGGGCTCGCTCTAGCAGGTGGTCTGCGTCTGTTACTTGTAGCGCTTGAAGCAAAGCTTTTGCTACCGTCTCATGGCAGATTTCATCGGCCTTACTGGAGCTTGTATTGAGAAAAGTTTTGCACGCTAAGTAATATTGATCAGTGCTGGATGGTGGCCTGACTGTGGTTTGCCATGTCAGTGTTTGCTCGCCCCAATATGGTTCGTGGGCGGGAATGGCGATTTTAATTTCAGAGATATACTGGTCGAATCTCAACTCGCTAAGAGCCTGCGAATAATAGGATAGCTCCGAGGTTGGTTTGGTGGCGGTCGTTGAACCACTTATCGAAGCCGAAGTTGGTACAAATGAATAGAGGAAGAACCCTTCTTGCTGCAATGCTTCCTTTATGGCAATTACTATTTTGCTGTTTTCTCTTTCGCTTGTGTTTGTGCAGAAACTTTCGAGGGATAACGGAAGCTTTTCTTCTGTGACCTTGATTCTCTTGATGATGGCTTTTAGCTTGGCTGCATTTGACTCTTTATTGTCGCCGTAGCCCTTCGTAGCGGCTAGTTTTATATTGTCGTCTAATGAGTCTATTTGAGCCGTTACGTGGCAGCGCAGTAGTAGTTCGCCGCTAGTTGTAGTTGGCAAATGCAGCGTAAATGGAATGGTGAGGGCAGACAGATCAATAACGAACACTTTGTCTTTGAACGGATTTATCCAGGTGCTCTTTTTAGTTATTCGTTGTATTGACTTGTTGTTTAGACTATTGCTGTTTGAAATTATCAGCGCTGAATTGGCTGGGCAGTGGTGGTAGAAACCGATCATTGTGACTGCCCGGTTGTCTTGGTTGATTCTTTCGTATCTGGGTTCTCTATCTCTTTTGCTTTTTGTTCTTTGCCAAGCTTTCTCAATGTGGCAGCATATTGTTTTACTGCAGTTGTATAGCTACAAGTTTTCTTGTCGCCATATTTTTCAGCCGTTTCAAAAGCCCGCTTGGCTAGGTGGTTAGCCTTCTTGGCATTGCCAAAGCCTTCTTGCTCTTGTGAGAGCACAACAAAGCCGTTGGCTGCGCTGATTAAAACATCTTGGTCAAAACCATATTGAGCCATGCCGCGAGCCAATGCCTGAGCGTCGTCGAAGTGCTCGTCGCTAATTAGTTTGTGAAAGATTTGCTTGCAAGCGCTGGCTAAGTCTTTGCAGTCGTGCGGCAGGTTCTTGTGCAGCATTTGGATGCACTGATACCACTGTTTCTTCGCTTGCTTTGGCTGCTTTTGAATTAGATAAATTTGGGCCAATTGTACGCGAAGGTTGGCAGTTTGTTCTCTATCTATTTTAGATAGTTTGAGCAAGAGCTCTTCTAGCTTTGCAATGTCTCGTTCATCAAAGTGAGTGCTGTTGCTGCTTATGTAGATGCTTGATAAAAGCATGAGAGCCAACTTGTTTTTCTTGCTATCTTTGCCAAATAGCTTTTCTTGGGTTTCAAGTGCTAGTTCTGCTAGTTCGCGGGCTGCCGAGAGCTTGTTGTTGCACTTCAAACATGTTGCCAGTGCTAGTCTCGTTTCTGCCAGCTTCTCTTGATTTTGTGGTTCTTGCCTCTCTTGAAGAGCGAGAACATGACGCAGTATGTCTTCGTTCGAATCTCTATTTAAATTTTCCGACTCACTAGTCTCACTTGCCGTTGATTGATTTGCGCTGCTATTTTGAGCAAGCGCATGTACTTGCATTGTCGCTGACAGCAGGTAGGCAGTGGTGGCTATTGCAGTTATCTTTAGTCTGCTGTTCAATGGCCATTCCTCAATAGTTCGTCTTTGTCTATTATGTTCGACTGTTCCGCTAAATTCTATAAGTGTAGAGCTACTTGCTACTACTTCATAACTATAGCTTTCTCCCCATTTATTTTGATTTATCACTTAATCGTAAACAAGAATATTGTTGGTTTTTAGCTGCTAGTCTTCAGGTATAGAGATGGCTCGTTAGATGCCAGAACGAAAATACTATTGAGGAGATTACATGGCTAATATTGTAGAGACCGCTGTTGCTGCTGGTACTTTCAAAACCCTCGTGGCAGCTGTGACTGAGGCAGGTCTTGTAGAAACATTGTCCGGTCCTGGTCCGTTCACTGTATTTGCGCCCAGTGACGACGCATTTGCCAAGCTACCTGCTGGCACTGTTGAGGCATTGCTTAAGGACAAAGCTAAACTGACTTCTATTTTGACTTATCATGTTGTCCCAGGTAAGCACCTGGCTGCTGATGTCATCAAATTGAAGGCCGTTAAGACCGTTCAGGGTCAAGATGCCTCCATAAATGTAGAGGGTGGAGCCTCCATTAACGACGCGAAGATTACTGCGACTGATATTGAAACTAGCAATGGTGTCATTCACGTCATAGACACCGTAATTATGCCTAAATAAATTGATCCGTTTTTAGATTTAGAGCGCAGAGCCAAGCCTGCGCTCTTTTCTAAATCTCGATTTGCGATCAGTCATCATATAAGAAGGAGAAATACCAATGGCAGATGAAGTTCATCACACCAAGACATGGCCCGAATTGGCAATCGGTTTATACGATAAGCTAACGGGTCGGGGAGCTGAAATCAGCTACGATTTCAAAGAATTAGAGATTTGGGTTCCTAGTAACACTGGCGCCGACGCTGAGCACGCTAAGTGGAAAGTCAATGGAGTTTTGAGTATTAGAACTCGTGACGCTGCTGGCGATGGCAAGTAGCTCTAGATCTAATCGACCTAATAGCGACGTTTTTGGAACCTTAATTCTCTCCTCAGCTTCAGCTGATTTGATTGTTCAAGCCGATGGTGAGGAGATAAGTGTTTCTTTGCCCCAAGTCGTTAGCTCTGAGCTTTCGGAGCTGAGCAAGAAGGTTCGATTTCACCTTAATGCACTTGGTGTCTTACATCATGCATTGTCCGATATGGGGGTCAGGCTGGTGGTTAAGCTCTCTGGTCGCACGATTGCGGTACTTGGGCGAGACAGTCATCCTGGTTTGCTTTCCAAGGTACTCTGTGTCGCTCCATTGCAGGTGAAATTGCTTCCGCTTATGTCAGCCTTGCTTAGGCAGAATAACAGCAAGAGCAACGGAAACTAGACTTGCTGAGTCTGCAGTTCGATGGCTGTTCATCTAAATTAGGGAAAAAATCCAGATTTTGAAAGGTTGGCATATTGGCCAAAGATTTCAATTGCTATAAAACTTCCTTCGTGTTTAAAGGCTGTGTTCCTAAACCTTGAATTGCCAACAATTTCTTGAGTCTCCTCTTGCAGAGCCCAATTAACATAATATGTCCCGATTGGTTTCAATTTCTCGGGTTCTCTCAGTTCAATGGTTGTTCCCTTCAGTTGAACCATAACGTCGCGTTTAGTTGCTTTGCTCAGTGCAATTCTTGCCTTGTTGCTTTTTTGCTTAGATATTATGCTAAGCACTATGTTGGCGACTAAAAACACAGCTAAAGGAATCACGAGTTTTATAGCAAAAGTTGAAGTATGAAAGAAGAGTGCCGCTACAATTCCGCTAAACAACGAATTAATAGTCAGCGTGTTCATAGTCAAGAGAGTGCCGTAGCGGGTCCTAAAGTTTGGTGGCGAAAATTGAGTATCTGATGTTTCGGGCACTGTGGTTTGAGAGATTTCGCTTTTCTCTGTGGGGCTTCCCTCTGATATTGAGAGAGGGGCCACTAATTCTTTTCGTTTCTTTTCTATGGCACCACAAATGACACTATTGGGTGACGGTTTCATCTTGGCGGCAGCCTGAGAGAGTATTTCTTCCGCTTTGCTGGATTCTTCAAGGGCAATGAGAATGTCTGCTTCGAGAAGTAGCTCTGCAAGGCGAGAGTCTTTTCCCAGGTCATCGCGGAGTTTTTTAATAGCGCGTTCTTGCTGCTTTAAGGCAGGTTCTTTTTTGCCAAGGTGGGCTAGGCAGATGGCTAGATTACTGTAGCCTGAGGCCAGCAATCCTGACGGGAAAGACCACTTGCTTGCGGCTGCATCGCAGAATTCTGTTAGAGGCACAATTGCCTCAGTAAATTGCTGTTCTCTTGTAAGTCTTTCTCCTTCGCATAATAGTGCGAAGAGATGAGCTTTGCTTTTGACTGGACATTTTTTTGCCTTTTCATAGAACTCTTTTTGTATTTGGGAGGCCTTGTGTTTTTGTCCAGTTAGATTGTAGATAGTGGCTGCGGTATAGGCGCTCTGCCCAAGCCTCTCAATAGCTTCTTCACGAATAACTTCTTTGGTGATTTCGAGCCAGTGCTTATAAGTTTTTTCTGCAAATATTGTTGCTTGCTCTTCTTCTCCTGCGTAGAACAATGAGACTGCATATGCTCTTTCAAAAGTTAGTCGTTCGTTGCTAAATGGTTTCGCCCACCTAGCTGCCTTTCTGTAGCAGATTGATGCATCTGTAAATCTATTGCAACTGCGCATAATTGTGCCGAAGCCGTCGAAAATACCAGATTGCAGACCCGGAACTCCAGCCAGAGCTGCCAATTGTAGAAATGGATAAAAGAGTCCGTAAAAGAAACCACATAGAGGGGCAGAGCCCAATGTTGTAGCGATTTTCTCCAGTGCGACTAGGGTGAAAAGTCCTCCAATCAAGATGCCGCCGAATCCGGCCGCTCCAAGTATCCCCAGTTTCACAAAGTTGCCCGATAGCAAGATCTGTTGAACAAGCCAGATAAGGCTACAGAGAACTGTTGCTGTTCCAGCTATGACCCCTAGAATAATAGAGGGATGAGCAAAGCACCTTAACGTGCCCTGGCTGTTGTTTTGTGGCTGAATTTCTGAAAGTTCTGCATTTCTCATTGAATGCTATGTACCCGAGAAATCAGAACTCCTGATTACGGCATTTTCGCTCGACTGAGACCATCCAAAAACATGGAGCTAGCCAGGCGAGCAAATTGCTCTGAGGATACCGGGCCATCAGGCTTGAACCAAGTATAGGTCCAATTGATTGCTCCCATTAAATACATGGCTAGCGAAGTCTGCAACGGCTCTGATAGTTCTGGTCTTAGCCGCGCCACAATCCCTTTGATAATTTGTACCAGGGTACGCTCTAACTTCTTGATTTCTTTCTGTTGCTCAGGGGAAAGCGACTTCAGATTATTCATCAAGGCAATATGCTTATCTTGCGAACTCATGTAGAGGCTAAGCAACTCGCCAACGACGCTGGCTAGCTGCACATCTGCACTGTCGCTTTCTTTCAATGCTGCTTGGGCCGATGCCACCAGAAATTGGCAATGAGCTACCAACATCTCAAAAAGAATTTCTTCTTTCGATGTGAAGTAGTGATAGAGCAGTGCTTTTGACACTCCACACTTTACTGCAATAGCAGAGGTAGAAGTGCCATCAAAGCCGCGCTCGGCAAATATCGATGCAGCTGCATCAAGTATTTCCGAGCGCCTCTCTTGATAGTTCTCGGCCCGTGGTCTGACCATCTAACTAAAAGATTGGAATTATTTTGTCGATATCAAAATCTACGCTTTCGCCGTCAACATCAATTTCTGGCAAAGCAGGGAATTTGATACCGTGCGGCTCCACAATAGTCTTGAGGCGTACCACAGCTGTGCGCCAGTTGGCTTTGCGCTGCTCTAGGGAGAGCACACCGAAACCAACTTCGCGGGCCTTTTCTTCCAACAAACGTTGAGTGGGAATAAAGGTCGCAGGCAGATCCCAGAACTCTGCTGGTGGCTCGAAGAGAATGCCGGAGAGGAAGATAAATCCAGCTCTGAATTGCTTGGTGATTGTGTCTTTCTCTTCTTCGCTGAGCTTTGGCATCATTTCTTTGAGCAAGGCGAGGCAGAAGCTGAGGTGGCGACCTTCATCGCGACCAATATTCTTGAAAGCTTCTTTGAATACTGGGATGGTGGTGGATTCATACATGCTGTGGAAAAGGGTTGAAGAAGCCACTTCGCCAAATAAGAATGAGCTGAAGAGAATGGCCATGGGGTAGTGTTCAACTGCTTTTTTATAGCCATTCCAATAGCGGGCACCATTGTGATAGAGCCATTGGATGTTGTTGCGAGCGAGTTTGCCCAAGGTTGTCTGCGGGTCGTGATTGAGTGGGCCGTTAGGCGTAAGCAATGTGATGGCGCGGCCGCATACTTCTTCGTGGTTCATTTCATCGCGGGCTACGCTGAAGAAGCATTTGCGAATTGCATCTTCTTCGTGGGTTTCGTAAGCATGAATCATCGCTCTGGCAAATACAGCAGGGCCCGAGGCGTCAAAGACTGAGAGTAGAGCGAACCAATAAGAGATGGCGTAGCGCTGATCGAGGGTCATCGATTCAACGTCTAGGGTTTCCCATGGCAATTTACTTGGTGACCAGCCGGGGTTGCGCGAATCTTCGTAGATTTGCATGAGACGCGGGGTCTCGACGCGCCAGTCGAAGGGAAATAGATTGAGACGGTCTTTAATGATGGGCGCAATTTCGCTCTGAAGGATTAGCTCTTCAGGATCAGGCATCTTTTCAAGCAGATTGGGAGGCAAAATGTGTTTGCCGATGCGCTTGTGCACATCTTCTGGCGCTGGAATTGTTGGCGGATCAATAACCCTAGCCTGAGTTTGCGACTTCTTCATTGTTTGAGTCCCATGGTTAATTTATTAGCTGACCGTCCGGTCGGTCAATCAATATCTTATCACCTAACTTACCAAGATGTAACTATCAATCGACTGGCCTTTCTTCAAATGTTTCACATAAAGGGGTAATCTAAGCGTTTGTCGGCTAGTGCAAGAATTGAATTACGTATTGATGAACGTATTGAGCAGAGAGTAGCCATGAGCGAGCAGCCATGACAGATTATGTAAGTGACCGCATTGCCAGAGAACTCGGTGTAGAAAACCTCAGCGAGCTGTTGGCCGATAATCTCTCCGGTGCTGATCTTCACTCTCTCTTGCTGGCTGTGATTAAACGGCGGTTGCCTAAGGTCGAACCCGCGCGATTAGTAGAAGTAAGTTCTGTTAGCAAGGCCTGTGACTTAGACGCTCGGCTAATCAACCGGGTTGAAGCCATCGCCTTCGATCAAGCTGCGGCCTTTGACGCTATTGAGTTGGCGCCAGTTATGCCTCTAGGAGCGGTTTCTAGGCTGGCTAAACTAGATCAAGGCAATGTATTGAGTACTATCAGAGGCTTTGAATGTGCTTCTGATCCAACTATTGGTATGGCTTTAGAGTGTGCTCGCCGGCGCAAGCAGATTGCTACGCGAAGAAGCACCACGAAACTTTGCACTAGTCAGCGCGTTCTGCGTTTTCCCCAGCCAACCAATCCGGCTTTTACTTCGCACTTCAAACTCTTTGCTATGGCTAGCGCTGGTCGTGATTCTGGTTCATTTACTTATGAGTTGAGTGCGCTGCTTGAGCATGTCGATTTTTATCTTCGATTTGTCTCGGAACTAAGTTCGGGACAATTTGCTTTTGACGACATCGTTGTAGAGCTTTCCGATACTGCTGTTGTCTCGGCCCTCTGCGCTAAATTTGATATCGATCGAGAGGCAATTCGCACCATGGTGCGAGCGCGTGAGCACGATAGTTCGGCCAAAGTGCTTGAGCAATATTCGCAGCTTTGGCCGAAGTCACCGGATAGTCTGGCGAGGGATTTAGCGCAGTGCGATTTGCCTGCGCATTTTGTAGAGCGCCTT
>CALRJJ020000032.1:0-15127 GCA_943367505.1 Flavobacterium psychrophilum
CCTAGAGTTGCAGCCAACCAAGTAGTAGAGCCAGGCCAGGGTTGCGGCAACCGTGTCGTGGCCAGCCACCAGAAGTGTAATTACTTCATCACGCAGTTGCGCGTCATTCATTTTTTCGCCCGAGCTCTCATCTTGAGCAGCCATAAGCATTGAGAGCAAGTCGCCTCGATCGCCGCCGGTTTTGCGCCTGGTTTCAATTATTTCGTTTACTACTTGAAAGAGATTTTGCCGTGCCTTTTTAAAGTTTCTATTTCCTTTTGTCGGCAGCCATTCCGGATTAGCAAACGGGTTGTTCATTTTCTCGCTGACGTGACTTAGAGCTAGTCGTAAGGAGGCACCAAACAATTCTGCTTCGTCACTTAGATCAAGACCAAATAAGGTTTTTCCTGCAATTGTAAGAGTGAGGTTCGACATCTCAGCAGCGATGTCTACTTCATAGCCCTCTTCTAATTTTTGCCACTGTTCGAGCATCTGCCTGGTTGATTCAATCATGCAGTCGGCTAGCCCACTTAGTCTTTCTCTATGAAAGGCTGGCTGCATCAATCGTCTTTGCTTAAGCCATGATTCGCCTTCATTGACAGTTAAACCGTTGCCAACAAGCAGGGCAAGAGTTTTGTTGAAGACGTCAGGTTTGCGATAGCGATTTTGGTGGGTGACCAAGATGTGTTCGATGGCGCTGGCTCTAGCCACTAAATACCAGCTTATGCCAGGAAGGCCATCAAGTTTGGTGAAGTCGCCATAGCTTTCAAATATTCGTTGATAGAGTGAAAGTTGGTCGCGCAGTGCCTCGTGTTCGGTGAAGAAGAGATAACCGCCTGGGCCGGGTGGAAGGTTGCTTGCTGTAGTGTCTCTAGCCATAATTTTTATAAGCTCTCCAACCTCAATATTTTACGGCTAAATTTGGCTTACCCGGGTCATTAATGTTGAGGCTGGATCTTCGCAGGCTTTAGACCAGTCTGGCCGTTCGCTCAGCTTTTTGATGAGAGCGCTATCTTTGGGGAAGAGCACCCAATTGATTTTGTGTTGATCCAGTATTTCGCTCCAACCGGCTTTGGTTTCGCAAACTGTGCCATAGTCGCCATAGAATTTTTCACCGTAAAAATCGGCACGATCATCGATGAACACTGGCATCTCTAGCTGGTATGAGATTAAACCGCCCCAGTTGTCTAAATTGAAGCCGCTACTAGCAGGTAATTTCTTTTCGGCTATGTAATCTATGGTTTTACTTGGCATCGTTAGTGGATCGAAACCGGCTTTAATAACGGCATCCGGTCCTTGCTTTGGAGTAGCGAAGGCCATGATGATGACAATTAAAGCATAGAGTATCGGCAGCAAATGCTTACTTGAATTCTTTTCTTCGCTATCAAAATTAGCTGCGCCGGTGACTAGAGCTTTTAGCCCATTGAGTAGCTTGGGCAGCCGTTCTGCCGAAAGTTGCACACCACTATATAAAACACCTAGTACCGGTAAAGCGACGATCACAAAGAGAGGCATATGTCGCACCGCCGATAGTGACAGGTACGTGAATACGCCTGTCATTGCTAGCGCTGGTAAGCTAATTTTCTTGGCGCCAATAGCCAGGCCAGCAGCCAGAAAAGCAAAGAGAACGGCCAGGCACCAGGCATGTAAATTGAACAAGAAATTGGGCGCTTTGAACTCATCGGTTTGAGCGAGAATGCCAGTGCCGTGAAGATATTCACCGATGTAGTGGTAGAGCTGAAGGCCATAGGGGTTAAGCAAGCTCACAGCAAAGAGTCCGCCCAGTAAAGCTAAGAGTTGGCCCGCTTGTTTTAGTTTGGCGCTGCGCAGGGGAGAGGCACCGGCAATCAGGCCTCTGAATGTGGCCACCACCATGTACAACCCGGTTATGGCAAAGGCTAATAGAAAGGCTGGATGGCAATTAACCCAGAGAATCATATAAGGAAGCAGCCAGGCGAAGAGTGACTTGAGGCTACCCTTGCCATTGTAAAAATCTTCGAGCCGGGTGGTGAAAAGGTAGACACCCCAGAAGGTGAATATGTGTGGTCGCACGAGCCAGTGGATGGCGGCGGTCAACAGGCCGAATACCGAAAATAGCAGAGCAAAAATGAAGTTGCTGCCAGCGCTGCGAATGCGTTGATAGAGTGCCAGTACAAGAGTGGCGATGGAAAGAGTGACAATTACAGCTAAGAGATTGAGGCCGCCAACTTTGACAAGGGCCGCCATCATTAGGTCTGAGAGCCACTCATAGGCAACCCACTCTTTACCAGGAAAAGTATATGACAAGAAATCTTGGTGGGGAATGACATGCTTGTTTAGTATGTAAAAGCCCGTAGCCAGGTGCCAACCGGTGGAACCATCGCTGAAGATAAAAGCTGGTCGCATAAACAGTAGTAGCTGGCAGACACCGACAAAAAGAAGATCGCCAACATTTGGCAGTGGATTGGCTTTGCCCTCAGCTTCTGCCATTAGAAACCACTTGGCTTTTGTAGACTTCTGCGAATTAGTTCTTCTTTGCTCTTTTTAGATTGGTCGGCAACTGCTTCTGGAGTAGATTCTTTTTCTCCCTTGATTTTGTTTATCAGGGTCAATTTGCGTCCGCGATATTGAGCTACTTTGACAATGTCTGCTTCTTCAAAGTGCTTTGCTGCATTAAAGATGGCCAGGTAGTCGGCAACAGTAGTAGCTTTTTCTAGGGCTCTTTTTAGGGCTGCGCGAATTTGATCGGGCATTTTTAGCTGTTCGAATTTACCTGTTAGAGCGGTACATTCAGCGCTGGTTGTTTGATCTTCGATTAGCTCTTTAGCCGCTTTGCGGGCGAGGTCTTCAATGCCAAGGTTGCTTGCTTGGCGGATAAAATCGAGGGCATCGGGCTCGTTGTTTACGAGCGAATAGGCTTTGTGTAAGGCTAGGTGAGCGAGATCAGCCATTGCCGCTTCGTGGGCGTGGTGAGCAACTGTGATCAAGTCGTCGTATGAATTTGAACCGCTGACAAGTTCATCCAGTGTTTTCTTGGAGAGATCATACATCTCGCATTGCCGGGCGTATTTCGCTACTTCCATCAGGTCATCGCTGGTTTTTGCCAGGCCTAGTGCCCTTTCTACTGCGCCCCGTTTGACTTTATTGCCTTGCCCGCCAAAGCTATCGAGAGTGTGGATAATAAAAAGACAGCTTTTTGCATCAGTGGCTGAGGATGAAGCTGCGTCAACGGCGTCGCGTGCTTTGCTCCAGTTTTTTGACTTCATGGCACTGACTGCCTTTTGCAATTGCTTCTGGGCGTCGATGGCCAATCCTGAGTCAGGGTAAGGACCTTTGCTAGCGGCCTGGGCCAGATTTGTGCTCGAAATTAACATGAGAGCTGACGAGAGAGCAATTACGCTCAGGCGCACTAGTTGAATTTTGAGAGGCTTTTTCATTTTTATCATTTTCAAAGGTTCGTCACAAATTGCTTGGTTCGACATTGGTTATTTTAACGGTGATTAGCTCAAATGGCTGAAATTCAAGTTCAAAGGCCGGTCTGCCCCAGACCATTCCTGCTGCTTTGGCTTCTTTCATGAGTGTGCCGTCTAGCTTGTGTATGGTGGCTTCTTGCGTACCGAGAACTTTCGAGAGTTGTTTGCTCTCTGTCACGTTGAGAAGACGCAGGGTCAATTTATTGTCTTCATCTATATATGAGGCCATCATTTTAATGGCGTGATTTTCGATTTCGACAAAGCTCATGCGGTCAAATTCGTTTTCAGGAACGACGAAGGCTGTAAGTGGATTCTCGTAAATTTCGGCGAGGCCGTAGGCTGTGGCCGCGATATTTTGCTCAGTTTCGGCTATGGGGGCCCAGGCGTAAGAGACGCGATTGAGACCGAGTGAGTTGGCGCCGGGTGTAGCAATATTTGGACCAGCACCGCCGCCTCGTGTTCGCAGGCGGTTGCGTGAGAGATAACTTACGGCCCTAAGCAATGTCATTGAAACCTGGCTGCCAGCCGCTCCGTATTCAGGTAAGCCGACGTTGAAGAAGCAGTGATTGTGCGCAATGAAGAAGCGCTGACAAGGATAGCGATCAAGGGCTCCTTCATGACCGAGCGAAACAAAGGCTTTCTCGTCGTAAACTGGGTGAAGAGTAGCTTTCGCCGCAACAGGGCGTCTGATTAAACTGTAATGGTTCTCGCTAAGGGTTTCAGTTAGTGGCTCAGCAACGGAGAAAATTACTTCTAGTCTGTGATCTGTTGCTTTGTTTTTGAACTGGGTTTCAAAATAGACTATTGGAACGTTAGCTTTTAGGCTAATCTCAGTGGTGATTTTGTGTTTTACTGTCTTGTTTGAGCGCTTGAACTCAACCAGGGCTGGTGCTTCGCTGGCCTCGCCTTTGCGTTTGATCGTGCCTGTTTCTTTTAAGCCAACTGGCAGCGTTATCTCGTATTCGACTATTAGTGAAGCGGCAATGGGGCCGTTCATTCCAGCTCTGACATCGACTATTGTCGAAGTTATTGGTTCATCTAAGGCTAGTGGATCGTAGTTGTAAGTGTCGCCACCATCAGCGGTATCGGCAAAGCTGTGACCGAGTTTGTGGGTTATTACGCCGCTAGCGTCTCCTGTTCTTTTTTCTTTGACTATTAACTGGCCTTTTTTGTCAATGTAAGCAATGAGAAATTGATTGTGGATGGCGAGGTTGTTCAGCGCACTTGTGTAGTTTTCTTTGAGATTGGCCGCTGTTTCTGATTTGCGGCTAATGGCTGAGCCGAGGCCGGGTAGCTTGGCCAGGCCAAAGGCAGGAATGCCATCAGCGTAGGCGTAAGCCTCAATAATTTCGACATTTTTAAATTGCGGTACTCCGGACAATTCAAGAAATGCTTCAGTAGCGTCGTGTCTGCTTACTATCTGAAGTGAATCAGAAAATTCGTCTTCTTTTGTGGTTGTGGTCTTACTTGTGATAGAAGAGGCATCTTTGCGTTTGGCGAAACGGATTAAAACCGGCATTGAAACAGGGTTTGTGGCGGTGTTAATCACCATGGTTGAGGGGCCATCGCCCTTATCTGTGTGCTGTGGATCCAGTACATCCATAAAGTTCAGGCCAAGGCGAATTTCGCTTTCACTTGAACTTACTTGTCTGGTTAGTGCTTCTTGCCCCTGGCGGGCTAAGACATTTAACTGCGCAGCTAGACTTTTATTGCGGCTTTGCATCTCGTCATGCACTTCGTCAATACTGCAGCCGCAGATACTGTCGTGTGGGTGATTTTTAAGTAGAAGGCGCCAGCTGTGATCAAGCTCTTCGTGGGGATACTTGATCCAGTTTGCCAGAGCCATCATCGCCCGCAGGGGCTCAACTTTCTTGAGCAGGGTGTGCTCTAGCAGACGATTTTCGCGTTTGAGATAGAGTCTGGTTGAGAGCACTCCAGCGAGCATGTAGGCCCGTTCGCATTCAAAGGCGGTGCGGTTGTCGCGCAGTTCGCCGCGAACTAATTGCAAGGCATTGAGGTCGCTAGCTAATGTGCTTTTTGCTTGAGTAAGGAATGCTTCAAGCGATACTGCTTTGGCTGAAAAATTATGCTCTGAAAGCAAAGTCGATAGTGGGTCTACTGGTGATTTGCTATTGATTAGCGCGAGAGAATCACGCAGCTGATTTTTGAAATTTGGGGCTGGACGCAAGTGGTCGCCGCCAACGGGCACGAGAGCGCAGCGCAGCTCATCACTGTAAGTCAGGGCCTTGGTATTGGTTTCAATCAATTCAGTCGATGTTTCCCATGAAACACTATTTTTCTGCCAGCCTAAGAAGCTCAGCAGATAATCAGCTAATTTCTCAGTGCTGACATTTTCGTGGAAGGCTGTTTGATAGTAGCCCCGGGCTAGTTGATTTGTCAGTACTTCTGAGCCGTCTGGACTTTGCCAAAGAAAGAAGGGGCCGCCGGTCATCTCGGGTACGCCCCGCCAGACAACGGCATTGTCGATGCCAAAGCCTTTGAGGATGCGCGGTAGATCGGCGCTGTGACCAAAGGTGTCAGGACAATAGCCCACTAGTGCAGGTTCTGCATTGAGGTGTCGAGCTGCTTTCATGCCGTAATGCAAATTGCGAGTAAGGCTTTCTCCGCCGACTAAAAGCTGATCTGCCAGAACATACCAGGGACCAATTGATAATTGGCCCTTCTGCACTAAGCTGGCAAGGCGCGAGTTTAGCGATGGTGTCATTTCTGCTAAATCTTCCAGCAGGCAGGTTTGGCCGTCCAGCATAAAGTTATCGAGTTCACCCTGCTCCAGCAATTGAACAATCGACTCGACTACTTGTGTCAGCTGCGTGCGATAGGCACCAAAGCTCCAATACCATTCTCTGTCCCAGTGGGTATGAAGGTACAGCAAGATTTGATGATCAGCAGCCATCGTTAGTTATCCTCGCAGAAGTCTGGCAAAATGCCGCTTCGATTCATCTAGAGCTTCGTCCATTGATTGATCGTCTTCTCCCAAAAACTGATCATCAAATTGCATAGAAAATGCGCCCATATAGCCATAGAGCTTTAAAGCTTCGATTACTTGACGCCAGTCTACGTGCCCTTTGCCGGCCAGTCGATAGTGCCACCAGAGTGGGCCGAAGGTGCCGCTATCGGCAAGGATGGTGCGATTTATTTCAACGTCATGTGCCACCACATGATCGATGGCCGTGGCAAAGGCAGAAAGATTTGCCAGGTATTCGATGCCCAGCCAGAGGCAGTCGGCGGGTGAATAGATCAGGGCTAGGCCGGGGCAAGATGAAATTAGATCGCGCCATTCTTGTGGGTCCATGGCCCGCCATTTTTTCAGCGAGACACCGCGATATTCAGTCGGTGTTGATAGCCTTAGTAAGAGGCCGACGCCCAGAGCATCAAGGCTTTCTTTGATAGAAGGGTAGACGGCGGCAAAGTCTTCTATCCAATTGTCTTGACTGGAGGGCCGCAGGAAGAATGATACTTTTTTGCAGTCAAGGCTCTTGGCCACTTGGCCAAGCTTTTCAATCATGGGCGAGAATTGCTTCACTGATTTTTTATCGGAAGCATCAAGGCAAAAATCTAAATTGAGGCAGGCGAACTCAACCCCTTGGGCTAGTGCCGCTTCTTTTGTTGCTTCAAGGTAGCTTTGCTCCTTGTCATCTGCTTTTTTATTTGCTTTGGTTGGGGCAAATGGGGCGAATGAATACTCCACAGACTTAATGCCCTTGGAGGTCGCCAGTTCTACTGCTCCATCTAAACCGCTACCAAATTTGGTGGCATCAAAACATAATTTCATCGCTCAAGTTTAGCAAATAAATCGACTGCGATAAGTTTAATCTAGAGGCTATTGAGATAGTCGCGGCGCACAAGTGGGTCGGGAATGTCGTTGAAGTCCATGCGAACCATCTGTTTAACGTCAAAATTTTGCCGGCGTAAAACCGAGAGCGTCACTGGGGTGTTTGGTGAGCCCACTATCAAGTCGTAGCACTGGTCTTTGTTCAAGTTGCGGGTAGGAACACCGTCTACCGCTACAATCTGGTCATCAACGTGCATGCCCGCCTTGGCGGCCGGAGTGCCGGCGAAAACGGTGTTAATTACTGCCGGTCCGTCGGGCAGTTTGTGGAACTTGACCCCGATAATGCCCACCGATTGTTCGATGGTAAAAGGCTGTCTGGCATTTAATGCTTGCTCTTGGGCTCTGGCTTTGAGCACTCTTTCGCGGTCTCTTTGGGCCCTTTGGGCGCCACTGAGCTGGAAGTCAGTAGGTTTGTTGCTGCTGGCAGAAGAATTGAGTTTTTTCGCCTTCTTCGGAGCTGGGGGCGGTACCGCCATGCGGTGCTCAATTGTGCCTTTCAGGGTTGAGCGGTCCGGGCTGTCGCTGGCGTCAAATTTTGGTACATCTGGTTTCAGTACCGGTTCATCGGCCGCCCGGGCCGCAGAGGCGGCGACAGAGCAGATGATGGTGACGGCCATTACCACCAGGACATTCAGGGTCAAGGTCAGTGACAGGGTCAAGCCATAGGCGACGGCACTAGCCGAGCCTCTGCGCCCCCCTGCCTTGGCAACTTTAATTTTGGCTGTCTCTTCCATCGCCAGTATCCGTGCGTCTCTGAACTGTAGTCTGGGGTCTGTAGTCTGGGGTCTGTGATTAGTCCCGCTGTCTTCACTGGTTACTTTTTCGGGGCCGTGGCCCTGATTTAGTTTATTAACGCTTGAAGACCTGTCTACTTTCTAGATTAACTGAATTTTCCAGAAAAAAATGGGTCTACGTGATGAAACCACTTAGTCAAGACGCAGCTGCCGGAACTATGTATATGAAGGCTAGCTTAAGCTCGTCAAAGAAATTGCTGACAGGTGCTAACCTCAAGTTCTAAATTGGGATGGATTTATCGTGGTTGGAGGAATGCTCGTGAGCAAAGTTACAGTTGTAGGAGCCGGATTTGTAGGCGCCACCGTGGCCCAGTATTTGGCTGATAGAGAAATTGCCGACGTCTGCCTAGTTGATGTTGTTGAAGGCATGCCCCAAGGCAAATCCCTCGATATGATGCAAGCCGCTGCCATTACCAGCCACGACTGCGAAGTTGTCGGCTCTAATGACTATGCCGCTACCAAGGGTTCTGACATCGTTGTAATTACTGCCGGTATTGCCAGAAAGCCTGGTATGTCCCGCGACGAGCTACTTAAAATCAACGCTAACATCGTTCAAGGCGTTGCTAAAGAAGCTATCAAGTATTCGCCTGATGCAATCTTTATCACTGTCTCCAATCCACTTGACGTGATGACCTATTTGACCTGGAAAACTACTAAGTTGCCAGCTTCAAGAGTTATCGGTATGGCTGGTGTGCTTGACTCCGCTCGCTTCCAGGCTTTCATCGCCATGGAAACTGGCTTCTCGGTTCAAGACGTTCGTGCCATGGTTCTTGGCGGCCACGGTGACCTGATGGTTCCTCTCACTCGTTTCGCTACTGTCAACGGTATTCCAATCTCTGAATTCTTGCCTCAAGCCAAAATTGACGAAATGACCAAGCGCACCCAGAACGGCGGCGCTGAAATCGTCAACTTGCTCAAGACCGGCAGCGCCTACTATGCTCCGGGTCGTTCTGTTGTGCAAATGGTAGAAGCAATTTTGAAGGATCAAAATCGCTTGTTGCCTTGTTGCGTTCAAGCTGATGGCGCTTATGGTCTAAAAGATGTTTATATCGGCTTGCCAGTAGTACTGGGTAGAGAAGGTATGAAGAAGATCGTTGACCTTAAGTTGAACAAAGAAGAGCAAGACCTGCTCAACGCCTCAGCTAAGTCGATTAAAGAGAACATTGACTTGATGAACCAGTTGCTCGTAGCTGTCTAAATCCCAGATTGAGTCAGTTGCTGAGGGCTTGGCTTGTTCGCGCTTGCTTTTTCAACCAGCGCCTGCCCTAGATAGCCCAATATGATGAGAGAGGCCCAGATACTGGGCCTCTCTTTTGGATTCTCCTAATCTTGAAAGTTTTTGTGTCAGTCTTAATGGCTGCAGAGGGTTCTAAAGAGAATGAGCGGATATAATACTTAGCTAGGCTCTCTGCAAGTTCGATCTCTAGTTCGAATTCTAGTTCTAATTCCGGCTCTAAGTTCTTTCCCGCTTCTCTTAAAGTCTAATTCTTGTTATTTTGTTTTGTCCCCGATTTTAGGTCATTAGTGATACCACATATGAAACCAGTGCTCTTCAATAATTCCGCCCTCTCTCGTCTTCTTTTACTTAGTGCCTTAACTGCTAGCAGTTTTATGCTTACCGCACCGGTACTGGCCTTAGAAACCTCTCCGGCAATCACTCTTGGCAGTCAGGATTTTACTCTCGATAGTGATAATAAAGAGCACGAGAAAGAGAGAAAGGAAATTGAGAATACACTTTCGAACATCGAAACATTGTGGAATGCTCACAACCTTGATGGTGTGATGTCGAACTATTCCGATGACTACGTCAACAATGACGGTCTCGACAAGAAGGCTGTCACTACTCTTACTCAAGATTTTTGGAAGACCTACCCCGATGCTAAATCGGTATCGAAAACCAAGCAAGTGAGAATTGAAGGCAATTTTGCCACTATTGAGTCGCGTGATATGGCTGTTGGCACAACCTCTAAAGAGATGCCTGGGATGAGCAGCAAGGGCGAGCTACAGTCGCTTTCGGAAGGGCAGCTTTATTTAAAGAAGATTGGTAATGCCTGGAAGATCGTGGGCGATCGCATTGACTATGAAAAAGTGAAAGTTGCTTTTGGTCTAGCTAAGCAGCTCAATGCCGTATTCACGGCGCCAGAACAAGTAAAAGCCGGAAAACAATATTCCGCCAAATTAGAAGTATCTTTGCCTCCTGGTCTCTTTGCTGTTGGTTCGATAACCAGTCAGCCTTTGCGTTTTCCTCAGCCCAGCCCCACTGATAGTCCACGGCCTCTAGAGGCACCGGCTTTAGAACGGGTGATGAGTGCCAATAACGAAAATCGCAATGAGCTTCTCACTGCTACCGTTATTTTGACTAATCCCATGCGCACTTCTGTCATGGGCGTTTCTTTCTTGACTCGACGCATGAATGTTATTGCCGAGCCTCTGCCAGTCAAAGATGAAGTACAGGTGGCGGAAGGCGATAAGAAGCTGCCACGCAAGCATCCTGTTTTTGACGACAAAGAAGAAAAGAAATCAGAAGATAAAAAAGTCGAAGAGAAGAAACTAGACGACAAGAAATCTGAAGAGAAGAAGCCGGAAGAGAAAAAAGTTGATGTGAAAGCTGATGACGAGAAAAAGTCGACGGCAAAACCAGGCGAACAGCCAAGCGGAAAACCTTCTGGTAAGAGTTCTGTGGCTCCAGTTGGCGAGAGTAAGTAAAGAGATGAGTAAGCGGCATTTCTTTTTAGGCCGCTGTTATGCCTGAGCACGACCAAAAGAATGATATCAAGGATGAGCCTGAGCAAAGTTCTAAGCCAACTTCTACGCCAAGTCCTGAACTAAGCTCTAAATCGGCCACTAAAGAAGTCATTCACAGTGGTCGCCTCTATCAGCTATTTACTGTGGTGCTCTCTGCTGTCATTGCCTTTAGCTTAGACCGTGCAGCGAAATTATGGGCTTTAAGTCATTTGATTTTTGGCGAAGAGTCAGCGTATTGGCCGGGAGTTTTGCAGTTTCGTTTGACCAATAATACTGGTGCGGCATTTTCTCTAGGGCGAGATCACGCTCCACTCATGACTATTATTGCCACTGTTTATACTATCGTTTTTATTTGCTGGGCCCTCAATCGTTTGATTAAGGCCTCGGCTTTTGCTGCTCTTGAGAGAGTGGGTGTCGGTCTTATTATCGGTGGTGCCTGCGGTAATTTGTTCGAGCGATACAGCCAAGGTTGTGTGACTGATTTTCTCGAATTCGCCTTTTTTAGTTTCCCTATTTTCAATGTTGCTGATGCTCTAATTGATGTTGGCTTGGTTCTGATTTTTGTTGATATTCTTTTCTTGCATAAGGATGAGGGTAAGCCCGCTGATGCTCAATGACCCTGAGCTAGAAACCAGTGATTTAGTTGAGCCCCTTGAGCTAACCGTTGTTGCTGATCAAGGTTTCGCCCAGCGCTCTAGGCTCGATCAATATTTAGCTGCTCATATCGATGAGCTTAGTCGCGCTCGTGTGCAAAAGCTTATCGACGATGGCCTGATTAAAGTCAATGGAACTGTTGCCAGAGCCAGTCTGAAGTTGAAAGAAGGCGATCTGGTTGAGGTAATTTTGCCACCACCCGAGGTGTTAGAGGCGGTGGCGGAAAATATTCCGCTACAGATAGTATTTGAAGATGAACATTTGCTGGTGATCAATAAACCGGCGGGCATGATTACCCATCCCGGTGCCGGAGTGAGTAGCGGCACACTTGTAAATGCAGTGCTCTATCACTGTCAGGGCAGCCTGTCCTCGATTGGTGGAGTGGTTCGACCCGGCATAGTTCATCGCCTCGATAAAGACACCAGTGGCCTGATCATGGTGGCCAAATCTGATATTGCCCACAAGGGTCTTTCGGCGCAACTGCAAACTAAACAAGCACAGCGAACTTATTTGGCTCTTCTTGAAGGCGTGCCTAAAGTAGAGAGCGGTAAGGTCGATGCAGCGATTGGGCGGCATCCACTGAAGCGCAAAGAGATGACGATTGTCAGAGAAGGACAGCGTGGTCGAGCTGCTGTGACACATTTTCAGGTGGTGAGAAATTTCTCTAAATTTACTCTAGTTGAATGTCGCCTTGAGACTGGTCGCACCCATCAGATTCGCGTCCACATGGCTAGTCTTAATTTACCTGTGGCTGGCGACATTGTTTACAATCGCAAAACTTCCGGTACTCTTGAAGCCAGGCACAAGCTCGGTTTGCGTGGACAAGCCTTGCATGCAGCTAGGCTTTCTTTTATTCATCCAGTGACTAATTTGCTGTTAGAATTTCAAGCTGAGCTGCCTCAAGATTTTGAGCAACTGCTGGCGAAACTTAAGTAAGGCGTTGAGAAGTGCTCCCCAAATATCTGTACATGGCTTTGGCCGGTCTATCTGTTGCTTTTACTATTTACTTTATGGCTACCACTTCGGCCCTGAATGTCAGTTACACCATTGCCTCTCAGGCGCTGCAGCTGCCTCTCCCGTTGATTGCGCTGAAGTTTTTTGCTTTGGGTGTGATCACAATGTTCTCTATTTGGAAGATTCGCTCTAAAGAATTGAAGAGTGAAGCCAAGCAGCTGCAGTGGCAAGCCCAAGATGCCAAGCTTGCAGTGGAAATTCAATCTGACAAAGAGAAGCAGCTGGAAGCCAAGATTGCCACACTAGAAGCAGCTCTCAACTCTGCTTTAAAGAAAAAGGGTTAAGCCCATGAAGATTGTTTTGAGAAAAGTCGTTGCCGCCCTGTCTGTCAGTTTAGCTCTGACTTTTAGCGCCAGTAGCCTTTGTCCTGCGGCTTCGGCCAAGAAGCTTGAAAATAAAGAGCATAAGTCGAAAGATTTTAAGGCTCAAGATTTCGCCGATGCCCAGAGGCTCTTTGATCAGTACAAAAAGTACGATTTGTCCAACGATGTGAGGTTGGTTGAGCTTTATGCCCCTGATGCCACAATTGAGTTGGGAGTTGAGCGTGAGCGCGGTGACGTTCGCTGGCAAAAGCTTAACCGTGACAGTTTCGCTAAAGAAGTAGCGACTAGCTTCAAAGATGAGCATCTTAATTCATTAAAGAACGAAGAGACCTTTGCCACTCCTAGCTTTAAAGAGGCGAAGCACCCCGTTAATAGCAAACCGGCCATAGAAGTTGTCTTTCACGGCACTGCTGGTCATGCCAGCATCAAAGTAACCTGGCTTTTGCAGCCCGGAGCGGATGGCCATATGCTCATTGCCAGTGAGCGCTCAGTCACTTACAGCAAGCATAAGAGCAAGTTTCACGGTAACTGCAAGTAATAAAGCCAGATAATCTCAGGGCTATCAATCACTAGAACTGCCAGGCTTTTGGAAGTCTGAGGCTTTCAGGCCGTCGATGAAAGACTTGAACTGCTTTGCTTCTTCTTCGTCTTTCTGGTGGTCGGCGGCTATTGTGCCGTCGGCAATCACCTGGGCTGAGACAAAGATTGGTACTTTGGCCCGCAGGGCAATGGCAATAGCGTCAGAAGGTCTAGCATCGAGGGGTTTGGTGACATCTAGTTTCTTGGCTGGGTCGTTGAGCTTGATTAAGATGGTAGCGAAGTAAGTACTGGAAGCCAGTTCGTTAATCTCGATGCGGTCGACTTTGTAGCCAAGGGCCGTAATTGTATTAAGTAAGAGATCGTGGGTCATGGGCCGCTCAGGTTTGTGATTGTTGAGGGCCTTGTCAATAGCTTGAGCCTCGAAAGGTCCAATCCAGATGGGCAGAGCGCGTCTTTTAGTGGAATCGTTCAGGACAACAATAGGTTGTCCCGTGCGGGCGTCAAAAGCAATTCCATATACAAACATTTCAATCATTAAGGTGAAATTCCCGGTCCAGGATTATTCTCTGTATGCCCATTTTGGGGGATTTTATGTAAGCAAAAGATAAATTCTTTAGTGAAAACCCTGACTGCTACTCGCTTCACGTTCATTTTTGCTCTTCTACTTGCTCTTCCAGCCCTTCCTGGCCAGCAATAGCAAGCTTTTTTCACCCACTGGCCTAGGGACGCAAAGAGCTAGGGCAATGTTCCATAGTATTGACAGTGACCTCCTTCGCGTGATGAACTAATGCTCCTTGGGCCTTTAGGGTTCAAGCCTCCTGAACTTTTCAAATACTGCTATTCCCTTCAAAATAGTATTTGAGTAAAGAGTTCTCCAGAGCAATCTGGGCGAGGTCTCTAGTCCGGATGGCGGAACTGGTAGACGCGCACGTTTGAGGGGCGTGTGGTGCAAGCCTTGAGGGTTCAAGTCCCTCTCCGGACAAATTTTTATACTAGCGCTAAAACTAGATCAACCTTTGCTCTGTTCAGACTTATACAAGTATGATGAGCACGTCACAGTTGATCTATTTAAACTCGAGAAGAAAAATGACCATAGTTACACGAGCACAGTGGCCCCACACGATTGAAGACATTATCAAGGCTCTTGATGGCGTCTGGGGTTTGATTGGAGCCAATGGTGTCAACGGCAATCTTTACCGCCTGGAAAAGAGCCTGCATGAGCCGGTTGTATATACTCTCACCGAGTATCGCGGGGCTGATGAAAGCGATATTGTTCGCCGGGAAGAATATAGTGGCGATGATAGGCTCACGGCTATTAACGTCTTTGCTGTAGCGATTGGCTTCGAATCTAAGTCTTAGGCCGTGGTGAAGTCGCGGCCAAGTTATCTGGGCATCATCATTCAAGGCTCTCTTTCGCAAGGGCTTGAGATGCGGCTTGATACTGAGCAGAGCGTAGAAGATTTGCGGGTGGGCCGCTTTGTTGTGGTTGAAGGCGCCAATTCGCGCTTCTTCAGCATGCTTACCGATGTGACACTCTCGGCTGCTAATCCTAGTATTTTGCTCAATCCGCCCCGCACAGACCCGTTTTTGATGTCGGTTTTGTCTGGGGTGACTACTTTTGGCACTGTTAAGCTGCAACCCATGCTCATGCTTGAGCAGTCGACTGATGAAGATACCCGCGAGTTACGGCCAGTGAAGACCATTCCGTCGCACTTCTCACCGGTGTACGAGGCTAGTTCAGCTGACTTTGCCCTGGTATTTGGTGAAGAAGAC
>CALRJJ020000033.1:0-14920 GCA_943367505.1 Flavobacterium psychrophilum
TGACCGTGACAGAATCAGGCTTCGACAAACTGCCCGAACACAGACGTTTCGAAGCATTCAGAATGAACGACGGAGGCTGGGCCGAGCAGCTACAGAACATAGAAAAATATGTCGCGAAAGACAATGTCACTACCAAGTAAACACGCCAGCGTCTTCGCTGCACTCGGAGACGAGACGAGGCTGTCGATAGTGAAAAAGCTATCTGACGGACAACCTCACTCAATTTCCGAACTAACCAAAGGCACAGAGCTTACGCGCCAAGCTGTTACCAAGCACTTGCGGGTACTGGAAAGCGCCGGTATCGTCAATGGTGTCAAATCTGGCCGCGAAAGTTTATATAAATTCGATCCAACACCGTTAAACCAGGCCAGAGGCTACCTTGATAGAGTTTCGGAACAATGGGATCAAACACTTGGCAGGCTCAAAAAATTCGTGGAAGAGTAAGACTTCTAGCACTCAGACCAACGACTCGAAATAATTCAATGCAATAGCCCAATTACATGGCACAAATCAGCAGTTGGTCCGTCGGACCTGCTGAAGGAAGAATGCCAAAGTCACGACAATGAGCGGTCCACTTTCACGGGTTACACCACAGGGAGCCGTCAATGAGTGACAATCTATCAAAGAAACTCGCAGCATCAAATGCCGACCTGGAGCAACGAACTGGAGAGTTAGCATCATCCAACGCCAACTTGACAGCATCCGATAGAGATCTCGAACAACGCACCCAAGAATTAGCCGCCGCAAATGCGGACCTTAAACAGCGCACAGCAGAGCTCGCCACCTCCAATACCGAACTTGAGTCGCGAGTAGAAGAGCGCACTCGCGAATTAGTTCTACTGAACAAAGAGCTTTTAGACGCTAAGGACCAAGCCCAAACGGCCTCAAAACTTAAGTCAGAGTTCGTGGCAAATATGAGCCACGAGATTCGCACACCAATGAATGGCATCATCGGTATGTGCAATATTCTGTTGCGAACTGGTCTAGATGAGCAACAGCGCGGCTATACCGACTCAATCAAACATGCCAGCAACGCACTGCTAGTAATCATAAATGACATCTTAGACTTCAGCAAAATTGAAGCCGGCAAGATCGAACTTGAGCAAATAGACTTCGATCTAATCAGTGTTGTGGAAAGTGCATGCGAGATTCTCGCAGCCCACGCCCGGGCAAAAGAACTTTCTCTTATGAGCTTCATAGACCCAGCTGCACCATCACGACTTCGCGGGGACGGCGAGCGCCTCCGGCAAGTACTTATCAATCTAGTCTCAAATGCAATTAAATTCGCCGAAAGTGGTGAGGTTGTGGTGAGAGTAGTGGTGCAGGCGCAGCAAAACAATATCGTCAACGTCGAATTCTCAGTGATAGACAGCGGTATTGGGCTTACGGATGAGGAACAGAAGAGACTATTTCAACCATTCGTTCAAGCTGATGGCTCCATTAGTCGTCGGTTTGGTGGCACTGGTCTTGGCCTGAGCATCTCAAAACGCTTAGTAGAACTCATGGGTGGCACGATCAATCTAAAAAGCAAGAAAGGAGAAGGTTCCACGTTCTCCTTCGTCGTGCCGCTAGAGGTACGTAGAGAGCCGACAATTGACACAACGGTTCAACTGCAAGACGTGCGGGTTCTAATCATTGACGACGAGCCAAATGCTCGGGAGATTCTTCACAACTATATTGCCTCATGGGGAATGCGCAACGACACCAGCAATAGTGCCGACAACGGGATGAGAAAGCTGAGACAAGGTTATGTCGATGGCGACCCATATAAAGTAGCCATTATCGATCTGATGATGCCAGGCAAAAGCGGCATCGACATGGCAAAAGAAATTCTAGATGACCCGGCCCTGAATGGCACCAAACTTATTTTACTAACCGCCAATGACAGCGTTGGTCTTGGTACCCAAGCAATCTAATTAGGTTTCAAGGCCTACGTCATTAAGCCTGTAAGGCAAGCACAAATGCTTGACTGCCTGATTCGAGTGATCCGGGGTAGTGACTCAATTATTGCAAGGAGCGCCGTTGATGCAAAATTATTGGGACGGCCCCAGCAGGAGCAACTAAAAGCAGAGCTAATACTAGTCGTTGAAGACCATCCGATGAATCAGCAGGTGGCAAGACTTTATCTCGATGAACTTGGTTTTGCTTGCCACATTGCCAACAACGGAGAAGAAGCGGTAAAAGCCATACTAGGCAGTAATTACGCTCTGGTCTTTATGGATTGCCAGATGCCAGAAATGGATGGATTGACGGCGACAGCCCTGATTCGCAAAGCAGAGCTACTTACAGGCAAACACATTCCGATAATCGCAATGACAGCGCACGCCATGGATGGCGACCAAGAAAAGTGCATAGCGGCCGGAATGGACGATTACATAAGCAAGCCAGTTGAACCGAGCGATCTCAAAACCATTATCGAAAAATGGATTCCAGCCAACAAAGTACTCGAAGTATCATCATCACATAAAGCTCTTAAAGACAGCGCCGCCCTGTCTGGGACTCCAATCAACATTCCCTGGCTACTGGAACGTTTTGACTTGAAAGCTATTCAATTACTTGTAGGCATGTTTTTATCATCAACACCAGACACACTTGAAAAAATTGCCACCGCAATTGCTGACAAAGACTGTGTCAGCCTGCTAGCCCTTGCCCATTATCTCAAGGGTGCCTGCGTAAATATCGACGCGAGGAAGTGCGCAGAGCTTTGCAAGCAACTGGAAGAAGCAGCAAGAAACAGTGACATAGCTACGGCAGGCGTAATAGAAAATAGACTTCAGGAAGCTTACAACGAAGTAAAACCATACATGGAAGCCCATCTTACTATTGGTAGCTCCTAAAGCGAATAGCTCTTTAAACTACTAGCGCAAAAGCTAGTGATTCCTCAATATTCTTTTCCCAAAAGTGGCATTTATTTGAAATTGCAATTAAGCAAGATCAGCCCTAGAAATATTTTTTTGCCTTTACACTGGCAGTGCAGATACGGCTTTTAAGCAACAAGCACTTTCTGTAGTTAGCCGCGATAAAACATCCTCTGTCTACAAATACTAGTTTTCAATAGATCCAAAGCAAACTAGCTGGGACGCTTCATCAATTCGACCAGAGAATTGCCACCATATAGAAACTGTAAAGTTCGTAGAGAAGCCTTTACAAATGGCTTGTGAAGCCATTTGACAGAGTTCTGCTCGCGTGTTTTCATACTGCCATCAAAGCCAATTGCCTACAAGATTTGCCTAAGACTAACGGCCGATAGGTCAATTTTGCTATCTCAAAATAGTTTCCATTGAAACTATTTTTCAAGAAGAACGGACACCAATGAGAAAAGCAGCAGGATTGTGTTTGAGCGCAGCGATTGCTCTCAGCGTGGCATTCCAGACCAGCGAAGTCGCAGCCAGCGAAAGAGATACGAAAGTAGAAACAGCAGCAAAAAGTGTAGAAGAAACTGAAGTTGAACCAACCAGAGCCTATGACGACCTTTTCAGTGAAACTAGCGCTCGCTCACTACTGATGACTGCCAAACAGTATATGCGCCACCATAATTACAACAAAGCAATACCCCAACTGAGCAGAGCAATAAAACTAGACCCAGACGATCCCGACGTCAGATGCCTTTATGCTGAAGCACTAGAAGAGAAGCTCTCTCACCAGGTAGAGAAAGACCCAACTATCTTCAATTTATGCGTTAGAAACTGGCTAATGATATTGCGCAGTGAAGTTGGCGAGGAGAAAGGCACGACCTATAAGGGAATCGGAATCGGTATGGGCTATTTTCAAGACGAAGAGAGGACCATGCACGCAAAGCACAGCCTAAAGGCTCTCACTGGCTATATTCCCAAACCATGGGAGACCAACGACCGCTATCTGCGCCGAGTGCTAAAGCCTGCTTCGACCAGCGTCACTGCCACAATAAAAGTACCAGAGGAGGCAAACTCGAAGGCGAAAGTAGAACCGCCACACTGATTTTGCCAAAACTAACTTTGCCCAAGACTAATCTTGGGTGAAACTAATTTTGGACGAAACTAGTTCTTGCCCGTAAAAAGCGCTCAAGAGCAACAAGCATTGAAGCGTGCGCTGCTGGATCTTCTTGCATGGCCCGCCCACTGGCTGTTAGTGAGCGCCTGGCAATGGCCAAGTAGTCAGCTCCAGTACTACCATCACTGGCCACCTTTGGAAAGGCATCAAGTCGAATTAGGTTCTCTATCGCCGCTCCGGCAGCCCCAGGCCAAGTACCATCAGTGGTGGCATAAACATTAGACAGAGCAGGAGCAGAGGCTGCACGCGGAGCATAAAGAAACTTTCCGCTGTCTTGATCTAGAAATCGCTCCAGAACCAAAGCGTTCAAATCTCGCGCCTTCTTCAGCCAGAGCGAGTTCTTGTCCACCTCATACAAATCAAGCAAGGCCTTCTCAACATAACCATAGTCATCTAAGAAGCCCTGTTGAGTTGAAATATCACTGTGGAGTAACTTGTCAGGCAACGACAACTTGAGAAGCAGAACATTAGCGGCCCTTTGAGCTACTTCCAAATACTTTGGGTTACGAGTGGCGCGATAGGCACTAACTAGACTAGAAATCGCCATACCATTCCAAGCCGCCACAGCAGTGTCATTGCGAACCGGTTTAGGTCGCCTTAAGCGCCAATACTCCAGTTTCTTCAGGCCATCATAACCGCTGGCTTTATTAGGCGACGAATTAAAATAGGGCAAATTTTTTCCAGCACCGCAATTTCCTGCCGACGTAAAATTACAGCTTGCTGCGACTTTCGCACGCATCTCCGCTGGTAGAGCCTGCTCTAAATCTTGGGCACTAAAAGTGTAGAAGGCGCCTTCACCCTCTTTCTTCGCAGCGCCAGTGCTGCCCCCTTCAACACTATCGGCACTCAAGCTACCAGCAAACAGACCACTGGGCAAAGCTAGCTCATCCAGCATAAACTCAATTGTTTGCACACCTTTGGTCAACCAATAATTGCTCTTGGTCAAACCGTAGGCTTCAAAATAATTTTGAGAAATCAACGCATTGTCGCTGAGCATCTTCTCAAAATGCGGTCGCAGCCATTGCTTATTGGTGGCGTAGCGAAAGAATCCCGCACCTACTTGATCATTGATTTGCCCATTGGCCATACCATCAAGAGTTGCCGCAATATATGCTCGGCAATGAGGTAGCAAATCAGCATAGGAACGGTGCATTTCCTCAGAAGCCAAAAGCCTCATCACTAGCGTATTTATAGCGGCAGCAGGATACTTGCGCGATTGTTTAAGCCCACCATATTCCAGGTCACAGCGTTGCAACAATCTCCCCAGAGCAAAGTTGAGATTGGCATAAGTCAGCGACTGCGAGCGCCCGGCGTCTTTATCACGAACAGCAAGAGTGTCTGCAACTTTTGCACAAGCTGCATCTACCGCACGGTGGTCACTCAGCCACATATCGTTGACTTGAGTCAAAACTTTGCGGAAAGAATGGGGCGCAGTCTCATCGCCGGGAGGGTAATAGGTACCCGCATAAAATGCCTGTCCATCCGGTCGCAAGCAAAGCGTCATTGGCCAACCAGGTCGCACAGAGAGCGCCTCTAACTGCCTCGTATAGATAGCATCGACATCGGGCCGCTCTTCTCGGTCGACCAGAACATTGATGAAGTGATCATTCATATACTTTGCAGTAGCTGGGTCATTGAACGACTCTTTCTGCATCACATGGCACCAGTGGCAAGCAGAAAATCCAATAGACAACAAAACTGGTTTATTTTCCGCTCGAGCCAACTCAAAAGCATCCTGACCCCAGGGGGCCCAAGAGACCAAATCATCCTGGTGAGCAGCAAGGTAAGGGCTCATCTTAGTATTACTAGTCAGGCTGGGGTTCTTGCCCTGCCGACCCAGCCTATCTCTCTGACGCTCCCGCTGAGCCGCTAGTTCGCTCGCTGCCCCAGGTGCCTTATCAGCTACATTTTGTTGACCGCACCCTGCCAACAAAAGAGCACTAATGGCCAAAGCCGCAGCAGACCGATAATGATTGTGACTAAATCTAGGGCTTCGAGCCATAAATCCTGCTTGAGAAGTGCCAAACTGTGCGTAACGAAGTAAAATTCCCTTACAGTAAGAATTGCACAAATCGGGAGAATCGCATGAAATCTGCTTTGTTGTCCACCCTGGTAGTCATTGCCCTGGCTTCCTCATTCGCGCTCACTTGCTGCGCTGCTCCTGAAACAAGCAAAACCGGTGGACCCGAGCTAGTAAAGGTTTCAGGCGATGCTAGCTTCCAAAAAGACGTGCTTGAGTCAAAGTTGCCTGTCGTAGTTGATTTTTACGCCGATTGGTGTGGCCCATGCAAGATGTTGGCCCCTATTGTGGAAGATTTGGCCAAAGAATATGACGGTAAAGTGGTCTTCTATCGAATCAACATAGACAAAAACGAAGCTCTTGCTAATAAGTTCGAAATTACTTCAATTCCGGCTTTAAAAGTTTTCAAGAACGGAAAGATTGTGGCCGATGCCCTTGGATTTAGAACCGCTGAGCAATTGCGTCCAGAAATTCAGAAAGCTTTGTAGAGAATACTTTTCTAGTAAAGACGTAAGAAATTCCTGCTGAATTTCTTACGCCTTTCTTTTACCAAACCCAAGCAAACAGACTACCTACCTTGCAACGAAAGAAAACTCCCAAAAGCTCCGCTGTTGCACCTGAAGGTTGAAAACAGCAACTTCTCGTTACGAAGCGGTTTCTCCGCGTTTAAGGTGTTAGGATAGTTGAGTAACTACAATTTGTAATCACGTGACTACAAATTACTTAAAAAGCGCTCGAAAGACCCGCGAATTGACAAAAATGGCTGACCGAAATGGCTGAAAAGACAACTAATATAAGCCTTCGCATTCCCGAAGAATACAGAAAACGTCTTCAGCTTCAAGCCGATCAAAAAAGCCTGAGTTTTAACGCCCACGTTTTGCGCGTACTTGAAATCCACTTGATGAGCTCGGGATTTGGTCCAATCTCCCAAACATCAAGCACCGGCCGCCTCTTCCAAATAAGGTGCGAGCCATATATCGACAATGTTGATGAAACCACTTGGGCATTCTTCATCGACGAACCAAAGTTTGAGAAAGAACGCGCCTATTACTCTATAGGAATAGGCCGTACAATTCTCAGAGACTGGCAGGTCAAGGACAAAGCCACAGTTTCGAAAGAAATCGGGCTGGCACTCTTGGGCTACTATAATCGCAAAGGCATGGAACTCGACCGCTTGGTCTGGAACCAATATCCAGGGCCCGACAACGATGGCCGCAGAATACTGCAAGTGGCTGAAGTACCGGAAACATTAGAGCAGTTTTTGGATCTGCTCATGGCTGACCAATGGACCGACAAGTTCGTTGAGCAATCAGAGAAGAGTCAGGACATCCGTCGAGGAAGACCTGAATCTGCTTTGTACAGGTAATAGTGCTACCTGTTCGAAGACTTTAAGAACCACAACGAGATATTGAGCAGCCACCGCAAGTGGTGGCATTGATAAGCTCAGAGGAAAAAACTATGCTCGAATTCATCGTACTTTTCGCCATCTTCTACGTATGGCACGCCTGTGGCATCACCCTCGGTTATCACCGCGGCCTTTCTCACAGAGCTTACAGCTGCCCTAAATGGGTGGAATATTTCTGGGTCTTGCCCGGATTTTTAGCCTTCGAAGGTTCGCCAATCTGGTGGAGCACCATGCACCGTGCCCATCACCACCACGTAGACACAGAATTAGATCCACACTCACCACGCTACGGTGTTGCCTACGCTCACCTTGGCTGGTTGGCCAAAATGAGCTATCCATCGCACATTGACCCAAATGTTCAAGCGAAAGATTTGATCAACGATCCAATTTACGCTTTCCTCGAACAGGGTGGAAACTGGCGCAAAGCCCACACTCTTTCTTATACATTGAACTTGCTTTTCCGCGTTGCCATCTTAGCTGCCTTCGGCTGGGTACCAGCACTAGCTAGTCTCTTGGCTGGTTTGGCCGTGCAACAAATTCCACTTATGCTCAACGTTCTCTGCCACTTGCCTAAATGGGGCTACAAGACCTATGCCGGATACGACGACAGCGTCAACGTCTGGTGGGTAGGCTTGCTCGCTATGGGCGAAGGCTGGCACAACAATCACCACGCCGCTCCTGGCTCAGCTAAAAGCGGTATGGCCTGGTGGGAACTGGACGTTTCTTACATGATTCTTGTAGTCATGAAAAAACTTGGACTAGTTACCCGCATGAATGTTGTTTCTCACGAACGCATGATGGAAATTGCTTCTAAGTACAAACCAGCAGTGGCAGATACTGCAGCTCCAGTAGTAGCTCCGATATCTGTACCAGAACTAGTTCCTGCGATGGCAGCAGTAGTTGCACCAGCAACCGCAGCAGTGTCAGCTTCAATTTCAGCGGCTAGTGGCAAGTACTCCGAAGTAATTGAATCGCTAGAAACAGCGGTGAAAAACTCGAAAGACCTGGCTGTAGATATCAGCGCCAAAAAGAAACAAAAAGCGGTTGCTTACACAATCTCGCTCTAACTAAATTTCTCAAGGAATTGACCAAAAGCAAAATCTGAGACATCACGATCAAAAATTGAATAGGGCAGGGGCAAAGAACTAATTTGTCGCTGCCCTTTTTAATTGTTAGAGTAGTTTGTACGATCGAAAACTTGATCTTCCTTTTGGAAGCTCTGATAGGCCCATCAATTGCCGCAGCTACCCCACGGAAACGAACAAAGACGCGAAGCCGACTCAAAAACGGCAGAAGTTGGCGCGCCCAGAGAAACACAAGCAGCAACTGAGCAAACAACGGCAGACAAACTTTCCAGTGAAGCCAACCTGCTATTAGGAGCACTCAAGCGCACCCCTCAGGCCTTCGTAGACCGAGCTAAAGACGCGACTGGTGACAAACTGAGCGAGACCGGCGTAGAAGTTGCTACAAGCGTCGCCATCGGTGCCGCCTTTGCCCTGGCCTTGAAGAAGCCCCAGATGTTTGGAAAAGCAGTGGCTCCATACGTTGAAGGCGTAGCCCTAAACGCTGGTAAAATCTTGGGAGCAGTAGCTGCTGTCGATGTTGGCACAAAATTAGGCGTACCTGCCTATCAAGTCTGGAAAGACCCTCGCACCCTCGAACACAACAAAGTGCAGCTAGGCAATTCACTGGGGGGAATGGCCTTTGATTATCCCCTCATGGCCGCTTCAGGCTTTGCCGGATTTGGTGTGGGCTCGAAGTTGGCGCGCATGGAGATGGGAGCAGGGCTGGGCCTCGGCAAGAAAATGGAGCTTGGGGCAACTCCGCACACTTTCGAAAAGCTTTCCACCCAGATGAAAGCTGCACAAGCCACAGAGCAAAACATTATGGCTTCAGTAAAGGAAGAAAACTTCCTCGGTCGCGGCAGCAATGGAGCGGTGTACAAGCTAGATTTCACCAACGACTTTGTCGTCAAAGTGCCAGAGTTTGCCAAAGGCAAACCGCCAACTGGAAAAATTGAAGAAGTGGCAGACTTCATGCCTGGTCACAACGTCGGTCAGCCCGTAGCAAAACTGGGCGACTTTGAAATTCTCAAAAAACAAGATGGTTTTGCCGCCGGTGCACCAGGGGCCAAGGCGCGCCGAGAGATGGGTCCAGAAGCAGCTGAAGCAGCCTTTGCCAAAGGAATAAAAGCTAGCGCTGAGCTGCCCCAATCAGCCTACGACGAGTTGGCTAGAACGATGATGGCAGTGGAGAAGCATGGCTTGCAATTTGACCCATCCAAGCCAGGAAACATCTTGATTGATCCAGTTGGTCAGCGCTTCAACCTTGTGGATATCTCCAAATCTCATGCGGTAAAGCCTTATGAACACACGGTTGCAGACATTATTGTTCCTCTGGCAGACAATTTTTTTGTAGGCTCGGTGTTGCCAAATAAAGGCGTGGCCTACCAGCCTTATCTTCAGCAAATAATTGCTAAAGCCAACATTGCCGCCAAAAATGCTGGCATGCATGAACGGCCAGAACTTGGTTCTAGCCTGAGTTATAGCTATAAGCTAGCGGGATTGAAAGTACCGGGAGAGTAACTCCGTGAATAGTTTGGCGAGTGGCTCAAGATTCGGCGACGAGAAATCTAAGTGACTATGCCAATTCCTTTCTCTTCAAGGATACGTAACTCTTCTTGCGCTTCCATTTCTAGAAGAACTCTATTGGTCTGGCAATAATCCAGAATTTCTTCCACGGCATCAACAGGCAGGTCCCAATTCTCAGCCGCTTCTTGGACGGATAGATCATTAGCAATCATGCCAGTCCAAACGGCAGCAGCGTGTAGCTTACGACCCTTGATGAAAAGTTGCTTTTTCCAGGGGTGGTCTTGCTTCGAAAGATAAACCCACATCGGCATGGTTGGCTTATCTATGACAGGCTTAATATCGAGCGCAGCCTGTTGCTCGGGGCTGCCCTCGATATTTTCTCGCTTTGGTTCTTCTGCTTTTGCCACGACCGGGACCAATGGGTAGATTAAGAGCATAAAACAACCAGTCACCCTTAGCAAGCAGTGTCGAGATTGGGAATGACACCATTGCCGAAGCAAAAGCTTGGGTTCAGAATGACACCTCTAAGCTAGGCGAATTGATGGTCGTGCAGACAATCAATCTGCGATAGCGCGATCATCCTCAGGAATGGACAAACATGCATCAGCTGATAAGTATTGAAAAATCCAAATGGTTAACCATAGCCTCTGCGATTGCAGTGCTAGCAGCTGTAAACTGGGCGAACACTACCAAACAGGAACTGTTTGAACTCAATCATGACATAGAGCAAATGCCCTATGTCTCTAACGAGGAACGTTCAAAATGGAGCAATCTAGATGGCGCAATTTATAAATTTGAACACTGCGGATCACAACTTACTTCCTGCGGTCTAGTTGGACCGCCTACAGAGGCAACATATCTAGCAATCTGTCGGAATATGCTGCGTCTTTCAGAGTCGGCCACCAGCAATGATGTTTCGCAACTGATAAAAATTAGACTGGCCACCTTCAACACAATAGGAACTGGCGATAGCATGCAAGAAGCTCTCGCAGTACTAGGTCTCAGCCAACCTATCGACACTCGAATAATTTTAAACAGACTACTATTCCTCGATAGCTCACTCGTGGAATTTGGCTCACCCCCGAGATATGGCCAAGCAAACGGTATGTTCTACAGAGTCTCAAACTTCAAACTACTAAACGAAATGCGAGCAAAAGCAATAGACAGAGCCAAACTAATCGACGACCTTACTTTTGGTTTGCTGTAATACCAGTTTCATCCCGATAAATCCAACAGAGAAACAAAACCAAAATCCAACAGGCAGCCACCGAAAGAATTCCTTCTGGTTCTAAAATCAGACCCTTAAAGCCAAGCAAAAGAGTTCCAAACGTAGTCACACCTAACAAAAGGCAGCGCGCTAACACACCCACATTGCGATCCAAGCGTTGAGCCTTTTGTAGCTCACGCAACTCTGCTTCAAGCTTCTGTCTTTCAAGCAGGACCACGGGATCAGTTCTAAAGCGCGAGCGATTCAACTTGTCCTGAACTTGCAAGATTCGCACTTCAGACCAGCTTCCAGAGAATGACACCAATAGCTCGAAACACTCAGACAGCGCTCGCGCCATTTTCGCTTCTTTGACCATTCCCCGCGCACAATAATCTTCGTACTCACGCTCGTTCTCGTCAAAAAGACTTTTCATCTCTTCAGCATCCATGCCAAAAAGACTCATAAACTTCATCAGTAAACACCCTTAATCGAGAGCACTGAAAGGATGTCTCGGAAATAGCGGCGCACTCTTGTAAGAGGATGATTAGGGAATTGAACATCGTGCTCAGGGGCGTCAGGTGAATAGTGGCCCTTGGCTGTGCCATGCTCAAAGCGGGTTGCTGACTCAGACAATTCGCGAATGGAAACACCAGCGGCAATGAAGCGGTCCATAACAATCGCTTCTCGAATGCCTGTGATTCCAGTCTCCATGCACATCAACTGCAGAGTAAAGAAACTATTGGTGAACGGCAATATCAAACAACCAGAATAGACCATGCCGCTTGGGGCTTGATTCTGCTTCAGTATGTACCAAAGCGCAGGTACACCAGCGGCACCAACAACATCAACAGACACCATAATCTGGCCGGCCTGATCAGCGATATCACGCACGGCTTTACGCACACCGACATGGTCGTCTAAATCAATTCCTTCCAGAGCCTCGGGCTGATAAGTGAGCAAAAGCGTGCTGGCAAACTCGTCGCCCTCAGCGTCTCGCATCCATTGCCGCCTCTGACTATCGGCGTGCACGGCTGTCCAGCCTTCAAGGCGCAGATTAATTGCATCGAAGCCTAACTGCTCAGTGACCATACAAATCCCACTACTTTCTAATTTCAATTTCTAACAGCACTTTCTATTTTCACTCATATTCTCTTTACCCGCCGTTCAGTAGAAACTGCGCGAGTAATCAATTTTGCTTGCCCCAGTTGGTCGAAAACCTTGACTGAGCTATCGTTTTTAACCAGACCATCCCGTATCAAGGTATAGCGGTTTAGCTCTTCGTCTTGATAGGCCTCCACCACTCTCTTCTCTTTCTTGCTCACAACTTTATGGACGGCCTGCACCTTAATCACGGCCGAATTCTTACCGTCTAAAATCATTTCGTATTTCTTGACGCGGTGATAATCCACGGCAAAGCCGCGATCGACAGCGCCAGCTGCGCCCAAAGGCACAATCATGAATACATTACCGCGCCGGTCTTTATGGCTGCCAAAGTAATCGGTAACACGAGCGGCCTGTTTGCCAATCGGCTTCAACTCTTTGCCGCTGGGCAATTCTTTGCGCGACAACTCATTGCTTTCAGTGCGCTGCCACTGGCCAGCCAACCAAAACGGAACCTTAATCTGTAGCTTGCCCGGGCGCTTCACAGCGGTAGCTAACGTGTTCTGCTCCGCCGCCTCTCGTAGGCGCTTTTTATACAGCGCTTGGCCCGGATCAACATGAGGAGTGCGCGAATACAAGAGCAAATTACGCTGCCGAGCCTGAGACTCAGTTTCAGTCGGGGTTTGAGTATGCTGACTGGCTGGATTATTTACAGCTGGGTTACTAACAGGCGGATTGCTGAGAGCTGGGCTAGCATTGCTACTAGCGCTCGATTTGCGATACGGATTGACGAGAGCAGGTGGATTATTAGCAGGTATTGCCACAGCCGGAATTGCAGCGGCCGAAGCAGTGCCTTGAACAGCACCTACTCTATCGCTCTCCGGCAGCGGCTCTAAAGACTCACTATGAGTAATGCCACCAGATAATTTGAAAGCGTTTTTCTCTTGGCCTTGCTCTTGGACTCTTTCTTGATCTCTTGCCTGCGCCTGCACCGGCAGCAAAGCAATAGTGAGAGCCAACAAGGCTCCTACAGTGATAATTCTCGCCGGCATAGGAGTCTTAAGCAGAAACGCCAGCCTTATCTCGAGCGCTATCCGCTCGACGCTGTTGCTCCAAAAGCACCATCAGCACTGAAATATCAGCCGGGCTGACACCGCCGATGCGTGAGGCCTGACCCAAAGTCATGGGGCGAATCTTGTTCAGCTTCTCGCGCGCTTCTTTGGACAAATGGTCTGAAGCCAAATAGTTAAAATCGAGTGGCAGCTTGAAGCCATCAAGCTTTTCAGTTTGAGCAATAAGCAAGCGCTGACGCTCAATGTAACCAGCATATTTGATGTCGGTTTCAACTTCCAAACCAAAAGCAAAGCCTTCTTCTGATGCAGGAGAGAGCTTGTTAATTACTGCGTATGGAACTTTAGGGCGGCGCAGCAGCTCTTCTAAAGTAGCTGACTGTTTCATCGATTCATCGTAGGGCGCAAGGGCTTCTTCCCACTCTGGGTTGGGATGAATGCGCACTGATTTCACGCGTTTTTTCTCAGTTTCAATTGCTTCTTGCTTAGCGACAAAGAGCTGCCAACGATGATCGTCGACCATGCCGACTTCACGACCAAGTGGAGTGAGGCGCATGTCTGCATTGTCTTGACGCAAAAGCAGTCGATACTCAGAACGCGAAGTCATCATACGGTAGGGCTCACCAATTTCTTTGGTGACCAGATCATCAATCAAAGTGCCAGTGTAGCTAGATGAACGGGGCAAGATGAAGGCATCGCGATCAAGTGCGTAGAGAGCAGCATTGATACCAGCCATGATGCCTTGAGCTGCCGCTTCTTCGTAGCCAGAAGTTCCAAGAATCTGACCAGCAGCAAAGAATCCAGGCAAATCTTTAGCCATTAGAGCATGGTTGAATTGAATCGCAGGAAGATAGTCGTACTCCACAGCATAGGCTGGACGCACCATCGATGCATTTTCCAAACCAGGCAGCGAATGCACAATATCGTGCTGAACAGCCACAGGCAGACTGGTAGAACAGCCCTGCAAGTAGACTTCATAGGTAGAGCGGCCTTCGGGTTCAAGGAATAGCGAATGGCTATCTTTGTCAGCGAAACGCACAACTTTATCTTCAATTGATGGGCAATAACGTGGTCCCACGCCATGAATCATGCCTGAGTACATAGGCGATTGATGGAGATTGGCACGGATTAACTCGTGAGTTTTCTCATTAGTACGAGTCTGGTGACAAGGAATTTGTGGCAGCACAGGCCGCTTGTCGAGGAATGAGAAGAACTGCAACTGATCATCACCTGGCACAACAGGCAATTGCGAATAATCAATGGTGCGACCATCAATGCGCGGAGGAGTGCCGGTTTTTAAGCGCCCAGTGGTGAAGCCCAGAGCACGCAAGAATGCAGACAAGCCAACAGCAGGAAATTCACCAGCCCGACCGGCTGGCATAGTTTCTTTGCCAATCCAGATTGTGCCTTCGAGGAAAGTTCCAGCGCAAAGCACAGCAGACTTACAGGCAATTTGGTCGCCAAAAGCAAGCTCTATTCCTGAAACCTTGCCGTCTG